>NZ_JBANBA010000132.1:0-22625 GCF_059803475.1 Bradyrhizobium sp. UFLA05-89
GGCTCCAGCCCGTCGACCAGAAGCCTGCTGTTCCGCTTCTTCCAGACGCCGTCGATCATCACGGCCTCGATATTGGCAAGGCTCGTCTGCATGACGACCGTGGCGACGGGATCGTGGACCGGAAAGAGATTGAGATCGGAGGCATTGATGACCACGAGGTCGGCAAGCTTGCCCGGCGTCAGTGAGCCGATCTCGCTGTCGCGGCCAAGCATGCGGGCGCCTTCCAGCGTGATCCAGCGCAGCGCCTCGCGCGCCGGAATCGTCGTCGTCGCCGGAATGCTGCCGCTGGCCTTGCGCGACTCGGCATTGTCGAGCGCCCGCTGCATCGACAGCGCGACACGCGCGGCGGAGAAGAGATCGCCGGCCAGCACGGATTCGAGATCAATGCCGATCGTCGGCCGGACGCCGCGATTCAGGAGCCGTCCCGTAATCGGGAAGCCGTGACCCTGGATCATCTCGTTTTCCGGCGTCACCGAGAACGACGCACCGAGATCGACGAGACGTTGCAGGAGGTCGTCGGAGAGATCGTTGCCGTGGACGATATTGACGCCCGCACCGACGAGGCCGACCTCGATCAGCTTCTCCCAGCCGCCAGGGGTCTTGGGCGGACCGCCGCCCTGGTGCATCGATGCGATCAGGCCAAGCTCCCGCGCCAGGCCGAAGTCATGCATGGCGACGTCGAGCGTCGAATAATGCGGGCCGAGAATGGCAAGTCCGAGCGTGACGAGGCCGCCACGGTTGGCGAGGGGACCCGCCAGCAGCCGCTCGACCTCGCGGCGCGGATGCGGGATCTCGGAGAAATGCGGCTCGCCGGGTTTTGGCTCGGGCTTCGGTGAGCCGTGGAAGAAAGCGGCCCGGATACCGCTCTCAATCAGACCTCGCACCGCGGCATCAGTGTGGTCAGGTGTCGGATTGTTGTGGCACCAATCGACCAGCGTCGTGGTGCCCTGATTGATCTGATTCAGTGCGCCGACGAGGGTTGCGATATAGATGTCGCCGGGCCGGAACACGGTCGCCAGCCCCGCATGCATGCGGCGGAAATATTCGAGTAGCGTCCAGTTCGCGGCAAACCCGCGCAAGCCCGTCTGCCAGGTGTGCATATGCGCGTTGATCAGACCCGGGATGACGATGCGCCCCGTGCCGTCGATGACATCGGTGCCGGCCGCTCCGCTGCCAAGCTCGATGCCGGTGCGCACGTCAACGATCCGGTTGCCCTCGACGAGCACATCGCCGGCCCGGAGATCGCCGATGGCTTCATCCATGCTGATGATGGTTGCCGATTTGATCAGCGTGCGCCGCATCGCCTCAGGCCGTCGCTTTGGTTGCGACCGGCGGCTCGCCCGCCCAGGCGCGCGCGATGAGGTCGCGAATGGCGTTCCGCTCGAGCGGGCGCGGATTCCAATAGGCGTTCGTGACTGCGAGATCCGCCGCCTTGTCGATACCGCCCTCGGGCATGCCGATGTCGCGCAGGGCCAGCTTTGCATTCAGCCGCTTGGCAAGGTCGTAAAGCCCTCGCGATGCATCGGCCGCGCCGATCGCGCGTGAGATGCGCATCATGGCATCGGGCACGGCGGGCGCATTGTAGGCCAGCGCATGCGGCAGCACGATGGTGTGGGTCTCAGCGTGCGGCAGATCGAACGTGCCGCCGAGCGTGTGGCAGAGCTTGTGATGCAAGGCCATGCCGACGGTACCGAGGCAGACGCCGCAGAGCCAGGCGCCATAGAGCGCTTCGGTGCGGGCCTCGCGGTCGTCGCTCTTCGCGGCAATGGCGGGGAGGGCACGCGCTAGCGCGCGGATGCCTTCCTCCGCCATCAGCGAGGTCACGGGATTGGCGTCGCGTGCATAAAGCGCTTCGACCGCGTGCGCGATCGCATTGATGCCGGAGGTCGCTGCCAGGCCGACCGGAAGCGTCAAAGTGAGGTCGACATCGTAGATCACGGTCTCCGGCAGCACGGCCGCGTCGCGCACCGTGGTCTTAAGGCCGTTCTCGGTCTGGCCGATGATCGGCGTCATCTCCGAGCCGGCATAGGTGGTGGGGATGCAGAGCTGATTGACGCCGGTGCGTAACGCCAGCGCCTTGCCAAGGCCCGTGGTCGAGCCGCCGCCGAGCGAGACGACGCAGTCCGCCTCGCAGACCTTCATCGCGGCGAGCGCCTGCGCGGTGACCTCGACCGGCGTGTGCATGGTCGCGCCGGCAAAGAGGCCGGCATAGAGCGGGCCGAGCGCAGCGCCGAGGTTCTTGCCTTGCGCCTCCTGCTGCGGCGTCGTCAGCACCAGCGCGCGCTTGCCGCCCAGCCGCTCGACCTCGGCCTTGGCTGCCGCAAGCGTTCCGCTGCCGAATACGACGCGGCAGGGGAGATTTTCAAAGGTGAATGAACCGATCATGCGCCGGTCTCTTTGATGGGATAATCGACCTGGAAGCGGCCGATCCGCAAGTCGCCGAGCGCCTCGCGGACGCGCAGGTGCTCCGGATGGGTTGCATAGGCCTGAAGGGCGGCCTGATCGGCAAATTCGGAGAACAACACGACGTCGCAGGCGTAGTCGACATCGCTGACGTCGAGGCCGACCTCAATATGGGTGAGGCCATCGATCTGGCCCTTCAGGCCCTCGAAAAGGGTTTTGACCTTGAGCCGGGCCGCGGAGCGCTCCGCGGGCGTCTCCCCGCGCAGCCGCCACATCACGATGTGCCTGATCGGGCCCGACATTTTCCTGATTTCCTCGCCGCTCGTCTTGCTGTTTGGGGTATTTTGCCTTGCAGAAATCGGAAATAAAGGCCAAAAATCGTAAGTCTCTTTTCCGATTTATGCAAAAATGGACCGTCTTCTTCAACTCGAGGTCTTCTCCAAAACGGCCGAGCTCGGCAGCCTTTCCAAGGCGGCCGAAACATTGCGAATGTCGAATGCCGCCGCGAGCCGGCATCTCAGCGCGCTGGAGGAGCGGCTCGCGGTGAGGCTGATCGAGCGCAACACGCGCCGGCAGTGGCTGACGGAAGCAGGGCAGGAACTCTTGCAGCGTTGCAGCACGCTCTTGAACGAGCTTGCCGAGGCCGAAGACGCGGTATCGGACCGCGCGCTGTCGCCGAAGGGCGTGCTGCGGGTCACGAGTTCGCTGTCGTTTGCGATGATCTATCTCGCGCCGATGCTGCCGGCGTTCCGCGCGCTCTATCCAAAGCTCAGCGTGCAGATCATCACCGCCAACCGCTATCCCGATTTCATCGAGGCGGGCATCGACGTCGCGATCCGTACCAGGGAGCACGAGCCCGACTCCAACATCGTCGTCCGCCGCATCGGCCAGATGCGGCGCGTGCTGGCGGCAGCTCCCTCCTATCTCGCGAGGCAGGGCCGGCCGGAGCACCCGGCAGATCTCGCCCGCCACGACATGCTGATCTACAACCTCGCCAACGATCCCTATTCGCTGCGGCTCAGCAAGGACAATGCGGCCCAGACCATCCGCATCGCGCCGACGCTCGACAGCAATGACGGCCAGGTGATCCGCGGCGCCGCGCTCGCAGGCCTCGGCATCCTCGTCCAGCCGCTCTATATCGTGCAGGGCGACATTTCCTCGGGACAACTCGTGCCGCTGTTGATGGACTGGGAGCTGCCCTTGCTCACCATGAACATCGCCTACCAGAACCGCGTCAGGCTGCCCGCCAAGATCAGGGTGTTTTCCGACTTCCTGGTCAATCACATCCGCGAGCATTCGCAGGCGGGAATCTGGATGGAGCCGAAGGAGCGCGTCCCCTATGAAACGCGATAGCTGGTAGACGTAGTCTCGCAGCGAAGGTGGCCCAGCATTTGCGAAGGGTTGCGTATCGGCTCAGGATCTCATTGTATGGCTTGGGCATGAATGCCCGCAGTCGATATGATATCAGGAGAGATTGATGCGCTTGGGAGCCGTGCTTTTCGCTCTTGCCCTTGTGACGGGCCCGGTTGCAGCCGAAGACCTCGGAGGCACCCTCGAGAAGGTCAAGGAGACGAAGAAGATCACTCTGGGCTACCAGGAAGCGTCCATTCCCTTCAGCTATCTGGACGGGGACCAGAAGCCCGTTGGCTTTGCGCTCGATATCTGCCTCAAAATCGTCGATGCCGTGAAGAAGCAGCTCGGCCTGCCTGACATCGCTGTCGAGTTCACGCCGGTGACGTCGTCGAACCGTATCCCGCTGATGGTCAACGGCACGCTCGACCTGCATTGCTCGGCGACCACCAACAACGCCGATCGCCAGAAGCAGGTGGCCTTCACCAACACGCACTTCCTTAGCGCGACGCGATTTGCCGCTAAGAAAGCGCAGAAGCTCGATACGATCGATGACCTCAAGGGCAAGTCAGTCACAGCGGTGGCGGGATCGGTGAATTTGAACCAGCTTGCCAAGGTCAATACCCAGCGCAACCTCGGGATCAATATTCTGCCGGCCAAGGACCAGGCCGAGGGTTTTCTGATGCTGGAGACCGACCGCGCGCAGGCCTATGCGCTCGACGACGTGCAGCTCGCGGTAGCGATCGCGCGTTCGAAGGAGCCGTCGCTCTACATGATCAGCGACGAGAGCTTCTCGAAGGCTGAGCCATTCGGGATCATGCTGCGCAAGGACGACGCGCCGTTCAAGGCGCTTGCCGACCGCGCGACCGCCGAGCTCTACCAGAGCCCGGAGATCGAGGTGCTCTACAAGAAGTGGCTGCAATCGCCGGTGCCGCCGAACGGGATCAATTTCAACGTCCCGATGTCGCCGGCGCTCCGCAACGCCTTCAAGAAGCCCAGCTCGAGCTACGATCCGGAGGTTTACGACGCCAACTGAGGCAGGCGCCTAGCGCGCCCGAGGCGAGGCGGGCAAGCGGCAGGCCAGTGCCGCTCCCATTGCCGCGATGCCCGCCATCGCGAGCGCCCAGACGACGAACAGCCGATGACCGATCAGCGCGCCGCTCAGGAGCGGCGCGGTGATGTTGGCGCCCGACATCAGCGACTGGTTGAGGCCCATGATCATGCCCTGGCGGTTGATCGCGGCGCTGCGTGACAATTCCGCCGTCAGCGTGCTGCGGGTGAACATGGTGCCGATGATGATTAACGTCAGGAATATGGCGAGCAGGCTGTTGCTGTTTCCGATCGCGAGGCCGGAAAATCCCAGCGCCATGCATGCGAATGCCAGCAGCACGATGCCGCGGTCGGATGCAAAGCGGTTCGCGCGCGTAATCAGCAGGCCCTGGACAACCATGTTGATGAAGCCGGCATAGGCGAATACCCAGCCGAGCTCGCGCGCGCCGAAGGGATGCCCGTCCCATGAGAACCGCGCCGACAGGAATAGGCCGATCTGCGACAGGAACATCGAGTTGACGAAGAAGAACACGATCAGGAGGCCGAGCACCCGCCACGCATGACGCATGCCGACGATCGCGCGTGTCACCTCCGCTTGGGGAACGCGGTGATGATAGAGCGGCTCGGAGGCAGGATGGTCGGGCGGCAGCAAGGCGACGGTCGCCAAAATGCTGATGAGCGATAGTGCCGCGGCGGCCCATACCGGCGCGGTGTCACCGTAATGGACGAGAAAGCCGGAAAGCGCCGGTCCCAGCAACAGTCCCGTTCCGATCGCTCCGCTGGTCATCCCGAGCGCCTGCTTGCGCGTCGACGGCGCGCTGTGCTCGGCCGCATAGGCATGCGCCACCGAGATATTGCCCGAGGTCAGACCGTCGATGATCCGGGCGAGAAAGACCAGGGTCAGGTTGGTTGCAAGCGCGAGCAGGGTAAAGCCGACGAACGTACCGATCTGGCTGACGAGCAGGACCTTGCGGCGGCCATAGCGGTCCGAGAGCATGCCCACCACCGGTCCGGCTATGAGTTGGCAGACGGCGTAGGCCGAGATCAGCATGCCCAGCATGAACGGTGTCGCGCCGAGCCGCAGCGAGTAGAATGGGAGCAGGGGCAGGATGATCCCCAATCCCGTGGCATCCACGGCCACCACGACAAAGGTCGGCACGAGCGACAGGCTGCTGTCGCCGTGCAGCGCCTGGCCTGCCTCCGTCGTGGAACCCGCGCTCATGGTGCGTCGGTCTCGTTCGCTTTCCCGTGATCAGTCGCAATAATCCGACGTATATAGTTGCCTCCTAATAGTTTGTGTCCTATCTAATTTGCATGGCTCCCTCGCAGTCCCATATCCACGCCGAGATTGGCCGGTTGATTGCGCGCCTTGGCCGCATCTGGCGTCGCGAGTCGGACCAGGCGCTGTCGGATCACGACCTGTCCTATGCGACCGCGATTCCACTTCTGTTGCTGTCCCGGCAGGGAACTTCGGTGCGCCAGGGCGTACTCGCCGACGAATTGGGGATCGAGGGCCCCTCGCTGGTGCGGCTGATCGATCTTCTGGAGGCCGAGGGGTTCGTAGAACGCCGCGAGGATCCGACCGACCGACGTGCCAAAACGCTACATCTCACAGCAACGGGTGACGCCAAGGTCGAGGAGATCAATCGCGTGTTGCGGCGGGTGCGGGCGAGCCTGCTCAAGGATATCGGAGCCGAGGAACTTGCGATAACCTTCGCGACGCTCCAGCGCATCGAGCAGCGCGCCAACCGCCTGCATGACGCGAAGACTGGTTCAGAGGCGAAATAGTCATGCGCGCTGACGAGCCGTTCCTGGTCCGCCACGCGGACCTCATCTTTGCCTTGAAGACGTTTGCCGCGTCGATGCTGGCGCTCGTCATCGCACTGTGGATCGACCTGCCGCGGCCCTATTGGGCGATGGCGACCGTCTACATCACCTCGCAGCCGCTCGCCGGCGCGACCAGTTCGAAGGCATTCTTCCGTGTGATCGGGACGCTCGTCGGAGCCACGGCGACGGTGGCCATGGTGCCCAATCTCGTCGACGCGCCGGAGCTGCTCTGTCTCGCAATCGCACTTTGGGTCGGTCTTTGCCTTTACGTCTCGCTGCTCGACGGCACGCCGCGCAGCTACCTCTTCATGCTGGCCGGCTACACGGTTGCGCTGATCGGCTTTCCCTCGGTTTCAGATCCCGGAAACATCTTTGACATCGCGATTGCGCGGGTGGAGGAGATCTCGCTCGGCATCATCTGTGCGAGCCTGGTCTCGACCATCGTGTTTCCCCGCAGCGTCGCCCCGGCTGTCGCTGCGCGGGTCGACAACTGGCTCAGGGACGCGCGCCTCCTGAGCCACGACACATTGCTGGGTCGCGGCACCGTTGAGGCGCGCCGCGCGCTCCGGCTGCGCCTTGCCACCGACATTGTCGAGATCGGCACGCTTGCAATCCATCTCGGCTATGACCGCGTGGCGGACGCCGAAGCCGTGACCGGCCTTCGCGAGATCCGCATGCGGATGCTGATGCTCTTGCCCGTGATCGCCTCGACTGAGGATCGGCTGGCCGCCCTTGGCGAACGTGGCCTCCAGGCACAGCCCGAGCTGAAACGCCTGCTTTGGGATCTCGGCACATGGGTCTCGGAGGACGCGCGGCTGCCGGCCGGCCCGATCCGCGCCACGATCGAGGCGCGGCAGGCGGCACTCGACGGCAACGCTTCCTGGGAGCGGATCATCACGACCAGCCTCCTATCGCGGTTGCGCGAGTTCGTCGATCTCTCCCGTGACTGCCGCGCGCTGAGCGAGGCGATCGCGGCAGGCCGCAGGATTTCGACGGTCGATCTCGCCTTCCAGCCCGAGGCTGGTGCTGCGGCCGTGCGTCATCGCGACCGCGGCCTCGCGCTGTGGTCGGCGGCCGGTGCCGTCATCGCCATCCTGATCTGCTGCGCCTTCTGGATCGGGACCGCCTGGCCGGACGGCGCCTCGGCGCCGATGATGGCGGCAGTGGCCTGTTGCTTTTTCGCCGCCCAGGACGAGCCCGCACGCTTCATCCGTCGCTTTGGCCTGTGGTCGCTGGTCGCGATCGTCGTGGTCGCGATCTATTTGTTCGCGGTGGTGCCTGCGATCTCCGATATCGAGGTCTTGATCCTCGCGCTGGCGCCGACCTTCCTGCTCTACGGCCTCCTGATCGCGCGGCCAGCGACTGCAAGCAGCGGCTCGGCGCTCGCGGTCAACACCGCGACGCTGCTCGCGTTGCAATCCACCTGCAGCGCGGACTTTGGTGCCTTCGCCAATTCCACCATCGCCTTCTTTCTCGGCATCGTCGCCGCGGAGGTGGTGACCAGGATCGCGCGCGGGGTGGGGGCCGAGTGGATCGCCAAGCGCTTGGTGCTGTCGAGCTGGAAGACGCTCGCGGTTGCCGCCGAACGCCGCGGCAAGCATGATCGCGCGGAATTTGCGGGCCTGATGCTGCACCGAATGGGATTGCTCGTGCAGCGTATCGCCTTCGTCTCGGAGGCCGACCGTCGCGACACCGAGAGCCTGGCGCAGCTCCGCATCGGGCTCAACATCATACATCTTCGGCGGGCTCGCTACGGCCTAGCTGCATCCACGCTCTTCGTTCTCGACGACATGCTCGACCAACTCGCCGTCGCATTCCGCAGCTATGCCGGCGGCGGCATGCCGACTGAGCTCCTGACGCGCATCGACGCTGCGCTCGCCGCGGCCGTCGAGGATCCCAACCCGCAGGCGCGGGAGGACGCGCTGCTCGGGCTCGTGGGCATCCGGCGAGGGCTGTTTCCGGGAGCGCCGGCTTATCGCCCGCAGCGAGGGGAGAGCTTTGCGGCATGAGGTATGAGATCGACATTTATGGCGTGCTCGTCCCGGCGCTGCTCTTGTGGCTGATTGTGGCCTTTGCGCTCAGCGCTCTCTTGCGCCGGCTGATGCAGCGCTTCGGCCTCTACCGGCTGGTCTGGCATCGCGCGCTGTTCAATTTCGCGCTGTTCGTCTGCATTCTCGGCGGCGTCGTCTATCTTTCGGAGTTTCTGCCATGAAAGGGAGTTTTGGGTGGCTCGGTCGCGTGGCTCTGACCATGCTGGTCGTCGTCGCGGCGCTCGCCGTTGGCCGCGGGCTTTGGGCCTATTACATGGAGTCGCCCTGGACGCGCGACGGGCGCGTCCGCGCCGACGTGGTCCAGGTTGCGCCCGACGTGTCGGGTTTCGTGACGGAGATTCTGGTCAAGGACAACCAGAAGGTTCATCGCGGCGACGTGCTGTTCCGCATCGATCGGGAACGCTTTGCGTTGGCACTGCAACAGGCCGACGCCGCACTTGCCGGCCATCGCGCGACGCTCGACCAGGCCAATGCCGACCTCAAGCGCTACAGCGCGCTCACCACCGACGCGGTCTCGCAGCAGAAGCAGGAACAGGTGCTGGCCACGCAGTTGCAGGCCAAGGCGGCCTACGATCAGGTGGTCGCCGACCGAGCGGTGGCCCAACTCAATCTCGATCGCAGCGACGTGCGGGCCTCAGTGAACGGCATCATCACCAACATGGACTTGCGGCCCGGCGCGTATGTGACGGCCGGGAAGGGCGTGATGGCGCTCGTCGACACCGACACGCTACACGTCGAGGGCTACTTCGAGGAGACCAAGCTCGCGCGCATCCGCATTGGCGACAAGGTGCAGGTCCGCCTCATGGGTGAGCCTACCAGGCTCACCGGTCATGTCGAAAGCATTGCGGCCGGGATCGAGGATCGCGACCGCGCTGCGGGCGCGAATTTGCTCGCTAACGTCAACCCGACGTTCAGCTGGGTGCGCCTGGCGCAGCGCGTTCCCGTGCGAATCGCGCTTGACCAGATCCCCGACAACATCGCACTGGTCGCCGGCCGCTCGGCGACCGTCGAGGTGCTGAACTAGAGCATGATCCGGACCTGAAGGGCCTCGTTAGCGCAAAGTGTGAAGCGGTTTTCCCTCGCGACAAACGCGGAACGCGTTTGCGCGGAGATCTTGCTCGAACAAAAAACTACCAGGTCGCGGTGAAGGCCTTCTGAAGCTCGGCCGGGGCGGTGACGCCGCTCGCGATCAGGAGCTGGGTGAGGACGCGCGCCTTCTGCGGGTTCAGGTCCTCGGAAACGACAAAGCCGTTCTTGTCGTCGTCGACTTCGACGTTGCGCGTGACGAAGCCGGAGCGGACGCGCGTGGCGCGGACGATGATGATGCCCTTCTTTGCGGCCGCCTCGAGCGCGTCAAGTGCGGACTTCGACGTGTTGCCGTCGCCGACGCCTGCGAGCACGATGCCCTTTGCGCCGTGCGAAATCGCGTCCTCGATCGGAATGGCATCCATGTTGGCATGGGAGTAGATGATCTCGACGCGGGGCAATGGATCGCTTGCCGGCAGCGTATAGGTCGCACGCTTCGCACCCGGCGCCTGCGCCATGAAGCGAACGCCACCGGCGGTGTCGACATAGCCGATCGGCCCGTCGTTGGGCGACATGAACGTCTCGATGCTCGTGGTGTTGGTCTTGGTCACCGAGCGGGCGCTCTGGATCTTGTCGTTCAACACGGCCATGACGCCCCGCCCGCGAGAACGCGGATCGCCGGCGACCTGGAAGGCTTCATAGAGATTGCCAGGACCATCCGCGCTGACCGCCGTGGCCGGACGCATCGAGCCCACGATGACGACCGGCTTGTCGCCCTTGACCACGTTATCAAGGAAAAACGCGGTCTCCTCCAGCGTATCCGTGCCGTGGGTGATGACGACCGCATCGGCCTCGTTCTTGTCGAACGCCTGCTGGATGCGACGGGCTAGCGCAAACCAGACCTTGTCGTTCATGTCCTGCGACCCGATCGACGAAATCTGCTCGGCATTCACGCTCGCGAGCTTGTCGAGGCCCGGGACCGAGGCGACCAGTTGCTCACCGGTGATCTGACCGGATTTGTAGGCGCCTGCTGCGCGTGGATCGGCTTGACCCGCGATGGTCCCGCCGGTTGCGAGCACGAGAATACGCGGCAGATTACCCGAGTCTGCGGCATGTGCCGCCGTATTGATCGTGAACGATGAGGCCGCAAGCGCGATCACTAGAATGGAGAGCATCGCGATCAGGCTCTGGCGGCGGCTTGCTGATGTCAGGGTGTCCTTCGTCATTGAAATGATCTCCCGTCAAGGCTTCGATGCCTGAATGGTCCCGCCGGCGCCGATCATGTTTTCCATCTGGCGACATTTTGTCAATCGATGATTGCCTTCCGGGATCGGTACGCGTCGCGACGAGGGCGGCTGCGGCACATCGGGATACGACAGCACGACATCCTCGAACGGGATCGATGGTCCCTTAGCCGCCCAAAAGCGCGCCCGCGTTGCGCATCCCGGCCTTTGTGGGCTAACTGGCGTGAGTTGTCGGAAGAGCAACGTCCGCCCCGGAGGAAGCATCGATGTCATTGGACAATCACAAGACCGGCACAGCCGGTGCATCCAACATCGACATCGCGACGCTCCGGGCGCGCTATCGCGACGAGCGCGACCGGCGTTTGCACGCCGAGGGCAAGGCGCAATATGTCGAGGTGACCGGCGAATTCGCCCACTATCTCGACGACCCCTGGGCCGAACCCGGCTTTACGCGACAGGCGATCAGCGAGGAGACGGAGGTCGTCGTTGTCGGTGGCGGCTTCGGTGGCCTGTTGTGCGGCGCGCGCTTACGTGAGGCCGGCGTCGACGATTTCCGTATCGTGGAAAAGGCCGCTGATTTCGGTGGCACCTGGTACTGGAATCGCTATCCGGGGGCTGCCTGCGATACCGAAAGCTACATCTATCTGCCGTTGCTGGAAGAGACCGGCTACATGCCGGTGCGCAAATATGCGCGCGCGCCGGAGATCTATGAGCACTCGCGCCGAATCGGCCGTCATTTCGGTCTTTATGAGCGCGCGTTGTTTCAGACCGTCATCTCGCGGATGGAATGGCGGGAGGAGGAGGCCCGCTGGCTGGTCGAGACCGACCGCGGCGACAGGATCCGTGCGCGCTTCGTCATTCTCGCCGGCGGTCCGCTAAGCCGGCCAAAGCTGCCGGGCATTCCCGGCATCGAAATGTTCAAAGGCCACAGTTTTCATACCAGCCGATGGGACTACGCTTACACCGGCGGCACCGCGGAAGGCGGGCTCATGGGACTGGCCGACAAGCGCGTCGGCATCATCGGCACCGGCGCGACCGCCGTGCAATGCGTGCCGCACCTCGGCCGCGCGGCAAAGGAGCTCTACGTCTTCCAGCGCACGCCATCGGCGATCGGCGTGCGCGACGATCGGCCGACGGATGATGCCTGGGCGAAGAGCCTGAAGCCCGGCTGGCAGCGCGAGCGGATGGACAATTTTACCGCTGTCATCTCCGGCGAGCCGTTTGAGGAGGATCTGGTGCAGGACGGCTGGACCGGTCTGCTCGGCGAAATCCTGCTCGCACCGCGTCGTCAGCCGGAGCCGGTGATCTCGCTCGAGCAGGCGCTCAAGGTGATCGAGCAGGCCGACTACCGGAAGATGCAGGAGATCCGCGCCCGCGTCGATGCCGTGGTGAAAAACCCCGCGGCCGCCGAAGCGCTGAAGCCCTGGTACAAGGCGTTTTGCAAGCGGCCGTGCTTCCACGACGAATATCTCGACACCTTCAATCGCCCCAACGTGCATCTGGTCGATACCGAGGGCCACGGCGTCGAGCGGATCACGGAAAACGCCGTCATCGTCGACGGCAAGGCCTTTGAGCTGGACTGCCTGATCTACGCCAGCGGTTTCGAAGTCGGCACCGATTATGCCCGCCGCATGGGGTTTGAACTCTATGGCCGCGGCGGCCTCAGCCTGACTGAGCGCTGGCGCGAAGGCGTGAAGACGATGCACGGCTTTTACAGCCGGGGTTTCCCCAACTGCTTCCTGATCATGACGGTGCAGGCCGGCCAGAGCGCCAACTTCCCGCACATCATCGACGAGCAGTCGCGCCACATCGCCTACGTGATCAACCAGGCGCGCAAGCGCGGCGCGAGAACGCTGGAGCCGACGCTCGCCGCCGAAAACGCCTGGGTCGAGGAGGTCGTCAAGGCCGCGATCGGCCGGCAGACCTATCTCGCCGAATGCACACCCGGCTATTACAACAACGAAGGCGTGTTCGATCCGATCGCCGCGCGCAACAGCCAGTATTGGCGCGGGCCGGTGGCGTTCCTGCGGCTGCTCGAGAAGTGGCGCAAGGAGGGCAATCTTGAGGGGCTGGAATTGACCTATGCGACCGCTGCCGAGATCGGCAGCTCTCCGGTGCCGGCTTGAGCGACATGTCACCGACGCTCAGCGGCGCGACGCGGCTCTATGTCATCGTCGGCGATCCCATCGCCCAGGTGCGCTCGCCCGCAGGGCTCACCGCCGCCTTCGCCGCACGTGGTCATGACGGCATCCTCGTCCCCATCCAGGTCGCGCCAGCCGATCTGCCCGATTTCCTCGCGGTGGCGAGGCGGCTGAAGAATCTCGACGGCATCGTCGCAACCATCCCGCATAAGTTCGCTTGCTACCAGGCCAGCGCCAGCGCCACCGACCGCGCGCATTTCCTGCGTACCGTGAACTTGATGCGCCGCCGCGCGGATGGCGCCTGGCATGGCGACATGGTGGACGGGCTCGGCTTCGTCGGTGCGGCGCGTGCGAAGGGGATAGAGCCTGAGGGGATGCGCGCGCTGCTGGTCGGGGCGGGCGGTGCCGGCTCGGCCATTGCACTCGAACTGGTCGAGGCCCGCGTTCGCGAGATCGCCATTCACGATGCGGCGACGGAGCGCCGCGATGTGCTGATCGAGCAGTTGAACAAGCTCGGCAAAGGTCGTGCGTCGGCCGGGTCGATCGATCCCGCCGGCTACGACTTCGTGGCCAACGCCACGCCGGCCGGCATGAGGGAAGGCGACCCGCTGCCGGTCGACGTCGCAAAACTGGCGTCGTCAACCTATTGCGGCTGTGTCATCACCAAGCCGGAGGTCTCGCCCTTCATCGCCGCCGCGCGAAAGATCGGCTGTGTCACGGCGACGGGCGCCGACATGTATCAACAGCACCAGAGCATCATGGTGGACTTTCTGCTCGGCGGATGACCTCGCCAATGTCAAGCGTCGCACCGAGCGTTGTTTGCGCGCGGTGGGGCTTGAGCGATCGGAGCTGGCGTAGGATCATGCCGTGAAGGCAGGCGAATGCCGGCCGTCGGTTGGTTGCGAGCAGGGCGGATGCCCCGAACAGAGGAATGAAAATGAACAGGGGCAGCATCATTGCAACGGCCGCGCTCGGCGCGATCGCACTGTTCGCACAACTCGGGGCAGCCGGCGCCGCGCAGTGTGGCAACGGGCCCGGCGGCTTCGAAGGCTGGAAGCGTGCGTTCGGCGAAGAGGCCCGTGGCAAGGGCATCGGCGCGACCGGCATCGGCGCGTTGATGCAGACCAATTATGCCAGCGCGACCATTGCGGCCGATCGCAGCCAGCACAGTTTTTCGCTCTCCCTCGACCAATTCATGGCCAAGCGCGGTGCCTCGACCATCGTGGCGCGTGGGCGCTCGCTCAAGCAGTCGCAGGCTGCCTTGTTTGCCTCGATCCAGCAGCGCTACGGCGTGCCACCGGGGCCGCTGATCGCAATCTGGGGGATGGAGACGGGCTTCGGCAGCCAGCGCGGCAACCAGAACATGCTGTCCTCGATAGCGACCCTCGCCTATGACTGCCGCCGGCCGGAGTTCTTTACCGACCAGCTCTATGCTGCTCTGAAGCTGATTGATCGTGGCTCGATGTCGCCCGGCCAGCGCGGCTCGATGCATGGCGAGGTCGGCCAGACCCAGTTCATGCCCAAGAACATCCTGGCCTATGGTACCGGCAATCTCGACAATGCCGCCAACGCGTTGAGTTCGACCGCGAATTTCCTAAGGGCGCATGGCTGGCGCGCGGGAGCCGGCTACCAGCCCGGCGAGCCGAACTTTGCGGCGATTGAAGCCTGGAATGCCGCCGGGGTCTACCAGAAGGCGATCGCGCTGATGGGGCGGCAGATCGATGGGGAGGGGGCGCGTTAGGCTTGATCCGGAAAAGTGCGGAGCGGTTTTCCGAAAAGATCATGCCCAAATTGGCGCGCCCCGTCTCAATAGTGCGACGTACGATAGGCGTCGAACGCGTGCGCTGCAAAAACGCCGATGCTGCAGAGGGCGAGGACGGCGGAGATCAGCTCGATCATAGCTCGTCCTCCCGCGTAGGAAGGGCGACGAGGTATTGGCCGCAGGAGTAGTCCCAGATCAGCTCGAGGAAGAATTGCATGGTGGCCGTCCCTGTATGATTTTGACGACCAGCATAGTGGGCGGTCTGTTTCAGGCGTGTTTCGTGGGTTCAGGGAAAGGGTTTCGTCGGAACCGCCAAGGACTCCACAGGCGGTGCGCGCATTCGCACCCGTTAACCACGCTATCACAGGTTGCGCCGTCCGTTGGGGTGTCCAAACCTTGCCGCTCTCCTGCAGGTGCTGGGCACGCCGAAAGTCTGCGAGGAAGTGGGGGCAGGGGCGGCTAGTCGCGTAATGCCATCGCCTGGCATCATGGCGCCGTCAGCGTGAACTCCATCTCTGCGACTTTCTGCTCGCCCACCCAGGTCTGCAGGACCCAGGTGCCGGGAACGGCTTCCCAATCCTCGTCGAGGCTGTAGCCGTGCAGCACGGTGCTGCCGATAGCCCAGCGCTCGGTGACATCGCCGCGCGAGAAGACCTCGCCTGTGCGCGGGCTGCGCACACCGCCGGATGGGAAGATTGTGATGCTCCTGACCGGCACCAGCGCTCCATCCGGTTTGCCGGTGAGGCGATATTCATAGCCGAAGCGAATGCCCTTGCGCGCCGGCACCGTCGTGGTGCTCAACGTGAATTGCCAGGCGACGCGATCGATCGTTCCGCTCGGCGGTCCCGCTGATTTGTCGGCGGCGAGGACCCTGGCCTCGTAGATCCCGAACTGCGGGATGTCGGCGCCCGTGACCGTCGGCACTCCGGCAGAGCCCGCTTGCGAGAAGACTGCGAACACGAGGGCTGCCGTCCCCCAAACATATGTCCGCGCACGCTTCGTGGACGCGCTCGCCGACCGGCGCACCGCGAAGGACCTGAATGCGTTACGGCGCACGATCGAGTCGCGAAATCGACAGGACTTGTCCGTTGGTAGCTGGAATAAACTTGTTGGCGACCAGGCCGGCGTCGCTTTCAGGCTCCAGCAGTGCGACGGCAAGGCCCGATAAGGGCTGATTGAATGGAATGAAGACATCGTTCGGCGTCAACACGATATCGGCCTTCTCCAGCGCATAAGTTCCCTTGATGATCGCTCCGGCACCTGTGTCGTCGCCGCGCACATCTTCCTTCACTCCCGAAGTAACGTCGGTGACCCGATAGTGTTCGCCTGGGACCACCGCAGCATTCGAAACGAGCTGAAAGGTCAGGCCAGCCCGCTTGATCGCGTCGATGGCCTGGGTGTCATCACGGCTGATGAGATAGCCGGCTGGTCGGGGGCGAGTCAGCGCCGGGTCGATCTTCAGCGCCGAGACCCACGTGACCGTAACGGGTTTATCCGCACCGGTCTTGGGGTCGACGAACACCATCTCACGCGATTCGGGATGTCCATGCGCGACGACCACGAGGGGCTTGTCGGACGTGGTCGCCTCGATTGAAGCCTGCTTCGACAACTGCATGAATGCGCCGGGATCCCTGGCCGCGAGTTGCAGGATGGCTTCGGCCGCAACGACATGCGTCTCGACCCGGCGCGCCAGATGCGCGCGCCCGAGCCCCACGCCGCGGGTTTCCAGCAGGAAACTGACGGCATTGCGCAAGCCGGCGACGTTGCGTCCGGTATCCGGTCCGATCCCGCCCATCGCGACGGGTGCGTCGGGACGACTGCCGTCGGTCGTGTGATACCAGTCATGCGTCAGACCATGCGTATCGAAGGCCTGCAAGATCGCCGGAAGGAATAGCTGGGATTCGGCCTTCTCCAGGCTCGGCGGAAGATTGGGGACCGTGGCGTATTGGATCATCGCGTCGATGCGCTGGACGCCGCCGACTTTCTCGATCCAGCGGCCGCCCACGGTGAATTCATGGCAATCCAGCACGAGTTGCGGATGGAATTGGTTGAACAGAGCGCCGATCGTCTGGATTTCCGGGGTTCGCAGCAGCGTATGATCCCGGTTGGGATCCATGCCGTTCGCCAGTCCGCGGACAAACGCTTCAGCGCCATCCGGATTGGCACGCGGGACCATGATGACGTCGATCGCAGCGAGGAGATCGGCGAGATCGCCAGCGCCGAGGCGCTGCGCCAGAACCAGGGCCGCTTCACCGCCGGCAGGTTCATTGCCGTGCTGCTGGCCGATGATGAGAACCACCGGCTTCGCTCCATTGCCTAGCGCGTTCTGATCGCGGGAGAAGAACAGAACGGGGAGCACGCGTCCTTGCTGGGAGCGGGCGCCCATCTCCATCCGCATGGTCGGCGACCTGGCCGCGAGCGCCTCCAGGAAGGCCATCAACTCGCGATGCGAGGTGAAATCCTGCTTTCCGGGCGCAAAGGCCGGCGTGGTGTAGTGCACCTCCGCATCGGGATAGCGCGCGGAGACCTCCGAAGTCTCCTGATAGACGGATGCGGGATTGAATTCCGCACGCGATATGGCGAAGGAGCCCAGAAAGACTGCGGCGGCGAACGTGCCGCGGACATAGCGCCGATAAAGCATTGATCACCCCCAGCGACATCGCAACTCTAAAGCAAATTGCCACAGCGGGGTGCCGGGTTATGCGCGATCCATGAGTAAATTGACGAATTTCGATGGCTGGTGAATTTGGATTCCCAGCCAGACTCCAGGTTCGCGATAATCTATTGATCGATCTTCGCTTTTTGTGGCAGCCGACGGTCTAGGTGAGCTACTTTGGACCACATCGGTGGACCATGCAACCGGCACGCTGCTAAAGCATCCGAAGCGCCGCATTACCGATCACCAGGAGTGTCGGATCGCCATTTGCCAGAGTCGCATCGAACCGGCCGTGGAGCTCGACCCGCCGCTAGAGGAGGGCGCTGTGGCGTCGAAATCGCCGGCCTCGCGTTGGGAGGCCGCGATTGGCCCTCATTCTGTGCCCGGGGCAAAATCCAAGCGCCACGTGTTGAAAGACCTGCCGACGGCGTGGGACCAAACCCTGTGGGAAAAAGGCGGTCGAAATCTGGACCCGTCCCGCGGATGTCGCAGAAGGGCCACTCAGCCAGGCAGTCACGGGGCGAGGCCGCTAGGCGGGCTTGCTACGCTTCGCCGTCTCGCACTGCTTGTTGCAGCCGGCATCGAGCCGCTTGCAGGGATTCCTTCATGCGCCTCGCCATGGCGTCAATCGCGGAATCCAGCGCGGCACATTAGTCCGAAAGCTCTCGTACTCCGTGCCGAATGTTTGCTTGAGCGTCGGTTCTTCGTACATCACCACAAAGAGATGAAAAAACAGCCAGAGTAGCGCGCCGTACCAAAGGAGATGTCCATCACCAAACAAAAGGGCCTGACCAAAAATGACTGCGACGACCGCGATGTAGATCGGATTTCGCACGTAGCGATAAAGGCCAGTCACTACGAGCTTTTGTGTCGGCGCGATCGGGGCGGGCGTCCCAAGCCCCTCCAGCGCAAAACGGGCAAATGAATCCACAAGTCCGGGCACTCCGACGATGATCAATATACCGCCGAGGATGCGGGTTAGATCGACGCCGAAAAAAGCTGGCCGAAATTCCCACTGTGTGACCCACCACGGGACGAAGCCTGCCAGCACCAACGGCGCAATGACGAAGAACAGAGCGGAGCCCAGGACAGCAATTGCTTTCGACATTGCGTACTCCTACGACCCGACAAGAATAGCTCAGCAAATCACTTTCTGCTTCGAGCATTGAACATGGCTCCGCAATTAGCTGTGCCGGCCGTCGAGTTCTCTTCACCTCGCTTCTGATCTTCAGGCTGAGTTCCTGTATGGGGCAAGCTGCGACTTAGCCGGGAGGGCCGTTCTTGGCGCAAAGCGGACCACAGTTGATCACTCCCGATCTTCCTTGTCTGAGCTAGATCAAATTGGCCTATGATGGATTGGATCGAGAGTTGAAGGGTTTCAAATAGTTAGAAGGTGGCGTGTGCACGACGTGTGCACCGGGAGATCAAGAGAAATCTATCGTCAGCAAGTGTGAGCGGTCTCTCATTTAAGTGATGCAGGCCAAGTGATGCAGGCGCTCGGCACTGTCATGGTGCTCGATCGATCCCTCTCAGAGACGGCCTTTCCCTCTCGCGGGCAGATTACGGCTGTAGTCGTTTCGCGCCGCCCGCAACATGCGTTCGTAATCTCACCGTCGGAAGGTGAGCACCTCAAGACACACGTCGGCCGCGTCACAAATGGCGACGCACGCATATTTCGGGAGAGGTGAACATGCGAAACCTAATCAAGACTGTGGCAGTGCTGGCCTTACTCGGCAGTCGCGGGGCCATCGCGCAGACGGTGGGAATTGCGAGATCACCCGCCGGATTCTCCACCGCTGCGACCGCACCCTCGTCACTGACGCAAGACACCCGGTTGATCGGTCGGGCGCCGGTCGGGCACCGCCAACCGCGAGTGCGCGATGTGCCGTCGCAGAGTCCCGGTGAGCTCGAGCGCCTCACTGACGAAGACGCAGCCATCGATCGCAAGCTCATCATCTGCCACGGTTGCTGACGTGGTGACGGCAGGCGGCGAAACGGTCGCGGGCAGCAAACCACTTGGACTGGTGGCGGAGGGACGAGAATCCGTTCCAACCCGCGCGCTCGGGTGCAGCGAGAGATTCTTCCATCTTTACTCGCTTGCCTTTCCCGTGCATTTTTGCCTCGTCGCCGAGATCGACGGAGCGTTGGATTCAGCCCGGCTCGCAGCGGCGCTGGACCAGGTTCGCAGGCGGCATTCCGCGCTCAGAGTCTGCATCGTCGACGATACCGAAACAGGACCAGCCTTCCATCGCGTCGACAATCCAATCGAGCTCCACACGGCTCCGGTCGCGGCAGCTCTAGCCTGGCGCGCCGTCGTGGAAATGGAGCTGAATGTGCCATTCGATGCTGCTCGAGGCCCGCTCATGCGAGCAATGGCCTTGTGGGCACCCGACGGTGCGTCGATCGTCCTGACGTTTCACCATGCGGCAATGGATGCCTTGTCCGCAACGCGTGTCCTCCATGACGTCTTGCGCGCGCTCGCCGGCGAAAGTCTCGGGGTCTTGCCGCCGTGTCCTCCGGTCGAAGAGATGATCGCGGGCTTTGCTCCTGGTCTGACCTTCGTCGGAAAGGACGTCTCACGCGCCGAAACCTCGTCGAAAGCTGGCGCTCAGGCCGCACCGGTCCCCGATAGGTTCATGGCGAATTTGGCGACCATGAAATGGGATAAGGAAGAGACCGCCCGCCTTCTACGATCCTGCAAGGCGAACGGAACGACCGTGCATGGCGCAATCTGTGCGGCTGCCTCACGCCACCTTCCAGCTTCCGACGCCAATGTCATCAGGCTGCACTGTCCTGTCGACCTAGGCAGGATCATGAGAAGCGAAGCCACCGGTTGCGGTGTATTCATTACCGCAGGTATCGTCGAGATTGCCACCTCCGAGCGGAGGTCGCTCTGGCAAGATGCTCGTGACATCGTGGATCGCCTCCGGACGGCGCGCTCACCCGCGGCGGTGGCCGGAATGTTGCAGTGGATCGCAGCCGAGATAGCGCCAACCGCAGGCAAAGAGAGCGTGGCGGCGTTGTTTGCTTCCCTGCCACAAAGCTCCGCAGTCATTTCGAACCTCGGTGTTTTGCCGCTTGCGGTTGAATACGGGACGTTGAAGCTCAAGGCAGTCTGGGGGCCGGCGCTGTTGACCAATCTTCCAGCCGACCGACAAACGATCGGCGTCAGCACGTTTGCCGGCCAGCTCCGTATGGTTCATCAGAGTTACGAGCCGATATCAGGCCTTCTGGAAGCCATCCGTGAGACGCTTCTCACCGCCTGTGGCTAGAGCTGCGGCAGTAATCGGCGGGCCGCCGGCTTCTCGAATATCAAACTCATGCTTTGTTGCTGGCCGTCATGTCGAGCGCGCGGTTGCGCGCCTTCCCAAAGCCATCCCGCATTGCAGCCGTAACCATGTCGAACGTCCTTGAAGTCGCGGGGTAATTGCGAGGCGCCATCCTGTGTCTTGCATGAGCCGCCCCTTCGGACGCCCCGAACAGCGGCTGGGTTTCACCAACGAGAGTGACAGATCACATGAAAATCCTCCTTGCTTCGACTCCCGCCACCGGCCATCTCAATCCGCTGCTTGCGATCGGACGTTTCCTGATCGCCGAAGGCCACGAGGTTGCCTTTCTGTCGGGGAGTGCTCTGCGCAGTCCCATCGAACGCATCGGCGCGAGATTTTACGCATTTCCGGCCGGCGCGGATTTCGACCTGCGTGACTTCGCGACGGTGGCTCCTGAATTGAAGACCATTCCGCCGGGGTTGGAATGGTTCCGCGTCGCCATGGAGCGGGTGTTCGTCGATGCCGTTCCCGGCCAGCACAAGGGCATGCAGCAGCTGCTGCAGGACTTCCCGGCCGAAATCATCGTCGGCGACGACATGATGTTCGGGGTCTTGCCCATGCTGCTCGGACCGCGATCGATGCGGCCGCCGATTGCGCTGTGTGGCACGTCGTTCTTGCATTGGCGTCGCGAGGATGGTGCGCCGAATTTTGCCGGCTTGCCGCCCGCAACCACGCGAGCGCAGCGTGACGACTACGCAGCAGTCTATCGTGAACATGACGAGCACCTTTATCAGCCGGTGGGCGATCGGTTGAACAGATTGCTGCAAGCCATGGGCGTCGGGCCATTGTCGATGCCCATGTTCGATTCGGTTGTCGAACTCGCCGATGCTTATCTGCAGCTCACCGTTCCGAGCTTCGAGTTTCCACGTAACTTTCCGGCCTCGGTACGTTTCGTCGGCAGGCCTCCAATCATTCCGGATCAGGCGCCGCTGCCACCCTGGGCCCATGAGCTCGACGGCTCGCGTAGGGTGGTGCTGGTAACCCAGGGAACGCTGGCCAATCACAATTTCGGCCTGCTGGTTGCGCCGACGCTGGCGGCGCTCGCCGATGAGCCTGACCTGCTCGTCGTTGCCACCGCAGGCGGGCGCCCCGTCGACGCCATCCCGGGTCCAATTCCGGCCAACGCGCGCCTTGCCCAATACCTGCCGTTCGAATGGATACTGCCCAAGGTCGACGCATTCGTTACCAATGGCGGCTACGGCAGCGTCAACCAGGCGATGAGCTTTGGCATTCCGCTTGTCACCGCCGGGTTGACGGAAGACAAGGCGGACGTGAACGCGCGGGTCGCATGGTCCGGCGTAGGGATCGACCTCGCGACCAACGAGCCGACGCCTGCCGCGCTGCGCCACGCCGTGCGAACCGTGCTCGATACCCCGACCTATCGTAGGCAGGCTTCTTCGATGGCCGACGAGTTCAACGGGATCAACACGCGCGCCGAGATTCTTCGGATCATTGGCGAGCTCGTGAATGCGCCGAAACATTCGGCCGCGCGGCAGGCCACGGCGACCGTAGTCACGCGCCGCCGCCGTGTCAGCATCCAGTAGGCATCCAACGTCGGACGGCGACGATGTTACGGCTGTAACACAACATCTCCCAATCGTCGCCGTTTCGCATTTTGCCGGCTTCAGGTCTCCGCGGGCGCGCCCCGCGGATGACCGCGGCCTTTCGGACTGTGAATACCCGACCCACTTGCCCGATGCCTCACGAGACGTTCCCACAGGGAAGCGCAACATATGCGGCATATGGCAAACTGATCACGATTCATCACGTCTCTGAGACCTTATGC
>NZ_JBANBA010000133.1:0-21804 GCF_059803475.1 Bradyrhizobium sp. UFLA05-89
GCGGATAGGTGACCTTCATTGACAGCGGAAATTAGCCGCGGTCTTGCTGTAATGCTGATCGATTGGCTATAGAGATGAAGCACTAGACCGGTAAGGTAGCGGATGTGATCGGTCCTCTCGGTCCCGCACGCTCAGCTCCTCTATGCTGCACACGGCGACGCGTACAGGTTCTAGGGAATTCCGACGATTGCGAGCGATCAATAGGTCGAGCTGTGGTCGGTGCGGCTTCTCAACCACGAAAAGCCGGCGAACTATCGCGCCGCAAAGCAGCGAAGAACTACGCAGTTGTTTGATAAGAAACGAAAACGTTCCTGGCACTCGGCCGTTTATTTTGGGAACGAGCTCTGAAAGCTGAGGGTTGTTATGCGACGGAGGAAATTGCCATGCTTGTGTTTTGGTTGCCGATCATAATCTTCGAATCGATGCTTGAAGCAGACCTGAATCAGCGCAAAGCAGGCGATCCATCGGTGATCGAATAGTGAGGGTTCGAGTTACGCTCTGCAATATGTGATTGGGATCACGGCCCCAGCGCGTGACTTGTAAGAGTGTCTCGTCGAACAGTTGTTTGCGGTTCTTCGAGGAACACACTATGAGCATCGTGATTCAAAGACTTAATGGTTTGTGGCACCTCGTCGTCGGGTCGTGCCAGCTCCGAACTCCCTTCCTGGAGACTCAGGACCGGGAGCTGGTCGTTATGTACGCCCGCCGAGTTTACCCTGGCGCCAAAGTTTTCGAACGCGACTGATCCTAACAGCGACGCACTCGAGCGAATGTTGTCTCGTATTTGAGTGACCGGCAATTTCCCAGGAGAGGCCCCCTCTTGGCGGGGTTTGCGGGGCACAAATTTCAATCGGGAAATCTCATGGACACATCGCGAAGTGTCCAGACGAGATCAAGGAGCGACGCTCTCGCGCAATCGGCGGAGCTGGGACCGGAGCCGCTCGCAGCCCAATTCCTGCTCGAACTTGGTGATCGCCTCGAACGTAGGTTCAGCGCGCACGCTCAGCAACCGCGCCATGTCGCGGGTGCAAGCATCTTCCAAGCGGGCAGACTCGTTCAGTGCCTGCAGCTTCGGAGCGGCTTGCGGCGCCGCATTTCCGCCAGAAGGCGGAGCGGTATTGCTATCAATACTCTCAAACAGACGCTGTACTTGTGGACGGAGCCGCTTGCAGGTGACCTCGCGTTGGAAGTTGGTGATCTCGTCCGGCGCTGGATTGGCGCGCAGACGAGCCAGCCTCGCTTCGTCGCGGACACAGGGGTCCGTGATTTCGGGGGCGGGCTGCGCGGGAAGCGGCGGCTTGGGCAGGTCCGCCTTCGCAGCCGGTGGCGCGCTTGGCGGCGTTGGATTGATCACGGTCGGCTTCGGCGCGGCCGGCGCCAGAACTGGCGGAGGGGCCAGGGGCGGCGGTGCCGGCGCGACAATTGTTGCACCCAACTGCGGCACTAAGGAGATGGTTGCGCCGCCGAGAGAACCATAGATGAACGGCTCCTGCCGTCCACCGGTCATGGCGATAACCGCATCGCGGACACGACCAAGTGCGATACGAATGTCAACGCCGGGCTCGGCAAGGTATCTCAGCAGCGCGGTCGCATAGGGACTGTTCACGCCGTCGCCGTCGTAGGAAATCGAGCCGGCTTTTGCGGCGTAGGCCACCAGCGTATCGGCACTGACTTCATCAAGCCTCGCGAGCCCGCCTCTGGTCGGCGCGCGACTTGCGGATCGCAGCTTGGCCGCAAACGGGTTGTCGCGGCAGGCGTCGAGTAGTATCAAACGCAGGCGACGTACCGGTTGCAGCGCCCAGATGATGCGATCGATCGCGATAGCCTCGTCGTCGACGTCGTAGTCGTGGCTCAGCTTGGCATCCATCGGTATCAGATAATTCATGCCGCCGATCTCGATGCCGTGACCGGCGTAATAGACCACCGCCACATCGGCGTTCTCTGCAGTAATGAGAAACTCGCGCACAGTGCGCTTGAAGTCGACGACGCCGAGATCGTTGCGCGAAATGACGACGTCGAAACCGATAGATTTGAACAGCGCTGCGATCGCTTTGGAGTCGTTGCCGGTATTGGGTAGCGTCGGTGCGTTCGTATAGGCGGAGATTCCGACGACCAGCGCCACGCGACGCTCCGCTGCGGCCGCATCGGCGAACATCGCGCTGACGATGAGGCAGAGGACGTGGATCAAGAGCCGGCGCGGTTTCATTGCTGCATCAATATCCGTAACTCCGCGAGGGGCGATGGCGGTATTTGCGCTTTGCCGGCGGCTGGCCGTTCTCCGTCACGGTGACGTTGATGATGTCGGAGAACATCGCCGCATCGAGCGGCACGCGGGCGAAATCGGCGAACAGGAGGCGCAGTTTGTGCTGGCCGATCGGGAGCGTGATCTTCGCTTCGATCTGGCCAGCGCCGAAGTGCAGGTGGTTGAAGTAGTTCAGGAGCGGCTGGTCGAGCGAAGGCAACTCGGCATCGACAAGCAAACGATGATGGCAGGTGTTGGGTTTGTCGTAGCCCGCGGGCGCCACGCCCATGTTCAACAAACCGAATCGGATCACCGGTTCGGAGAAATATAGAAGCCGTTCTTGGGATAGATGAAACCGCGGCGCGACCGTCGCCTTGCCGGTCACGGCTGCTATGCAACATTGAATGTGACGTGTGCATACTCCCGATCGTTAGAGCCGACCGGAGATCACAAGATGAAATCCGCCGTCTTGTCTGTGAGTTTTCTCACAATCCGCAGATTCTTTAGAGAGGCCGCTGCACGATTCCGGGAGGCAAGAGCTTTACGTAGTCTTCCCAAATGTACCGTTTGGAGCAGCAGGCTGTTCAATTGTGTCCGGGCTGCGACGGAAGTCCCGTTGGACGAGTATCGCTCCGGCGAAGGCACGCCGGATGATTGCTGTCGTGATCGCATTCACCTCTGACGAAGAAGTATGAATGATGGCTCTGACAGCATGGCTGTCTCCCAGTGCGGCTTGCCGAGCACGAATGCGAACGGCAGAACGAAAATCTCGTCGCTGACATGCAGGGCCCACTGCCGCCATTCTTCCAGATTGGCGGCTACGACGAGGGATCGCATCCTGCGGGTGGCCTCCTCACACGCCTCGATCAGGTCGGATACGAATGTACCGCGACGATCCATCAGTACTCCCTTAGCGTTCGAGCAATGAAAATAGACCTGAGTCATGTACGCCTCCTTGCAACATCCGGGCGAGGAAGCTCGACCCTGCATGCCGGAGACATACTGCGCCGCAAAAGGGATTGTCCGTGATCATCCGCTACATGGTGCGGTTTGGGAGCCTCGCGGGGCTGTGATCGGTCCGGCCTCAACTCACATTCACGGACGAGGCATGGATCCAACGTCAGCGCTAGGCCGATGGCTGGGGCGTCAGCCGTGCTGCCCCGTCGTTAGCCGAACCTCGGCGGCAGCTGTCGTACCTGCGTCCCCTCGGCCGCGCCCGCCGTCGCTGGAACCGGGCGCATTGCCGTCGGAGATAGCAGCAAAACGCTGCATCATCTTGCAGTGCTTGGAAACGCGACATAGGGAAGAGGCTCGGAAGCCTGTCGATTAGTGGCGGGGCTGAATTGCCCCGCCAGTGACCTACAGAGGGCCGTACGAATTTCTATATTTATCGGCTAGTCTAGGTCGTTACTCCGCGGCCATAAATAGAGCCCACGGCCATTTCTGAGCGATGCAGCGGTGGCTTTAGGGTGGTTATGAACACCACGAAGCACAGCGCTCCGATTGCGAAGATGATAAGACTAAAAATGCAGTTTAGGTTCATCCGTGTTCCTCGCCGCCTTTTTGTCTGGGGCTGCATCATGCAGCCATGAACCCGATGATGAAGAGATTGACCCAAATCTTCCGTGACGGCGCTCACAATGTAGAGCCTCCTCTGCCTTCCCTGAGTCCCGCAGCGTCCATTTGCTTGGCTACTTCGCGATGGTGGCGCGGCTGCATGCCGTGTCGGACGGGATAGTGCTCTGCGACAGTCTTGGCAGCATGCGGGAAATGCCTTGTTACGCTCGACATCGGCGGCCCTCTGCGCTGGTCTTGGCTTACCCTTGCGCCTGCCGGCGGCGGCGGTCTTCGTTGCGTGCGATGGCCGCGAGTATGTCGAGCAGCATTCCCATCGAACACGTGGGCCGTGAGCAAGCCATTGCCGCCCGTGATTTCCGTCACAGATAGAAAAGCCACCCTTCAGTATGGTTCGAGCCACATGTTGTTGATTGCAACCCCTGAGGAGGAAATCTATGAGTGAAATGCGTGAACTGATCGATACGGACCTCGACGCTGTGTGTGGAGGGCATCACGGGCATCACGGGCATCATGGACATCACGGGCTTTTTAGCTTCGGCAATTTCGGCAATATCGTCAATTTCGGCAATATTTTCATACAGGAGAACATTGCCGTGCAGGTTGCTGTGGCTGTCGGCGCTAACGCCACCGCCGTCAATCTGCTCGGTGGTCAGCAGAACTCCGGCTTTATCAGCCGGGCAGCCGCAGTTTAGGCGAGTCGTGATCATGATTGATCTTGAAGAGATCGACTTGTCTGCGGCACCGGGCAGGGAAGACAGAGATTTGTGAGTGCCGTCACGGAAGATTCGGGTCGATCTCTTCATGGTGCGGTTCGCATGAACTAATGGAGCGAAGGTGACCCTGAACCACACTTTCAGTCTCATGACCTTCGCGCTCTTAGCGCTGTGCTTCGTTGCGTTCGTAGCCACCATAAAGCCGCAACCGTTGTATCACTCAGAAACGGCTATGGGTTCGATCTATGAGCGCGCCTTCAGCGCCGGAAGTTCTTGAATCGACCCGGCGGTCAGTCATGACGCCTCCAAGGCGCGCTGCACGGTGCTGGTGCCGACGCCGATCGTGCGGGTGATCGTGAGAATGCCCTTGCTTTCGCTGCGCAGCCGCCTGATGCGTCGTTGGAGCTCGACCCTGCTTCATCCCCCAGCGCTTCTCATCAGCGCTTCTGTGGCCGTCCTTGCGGCTGTCACGGCCTAGCTTCACGCCGTTTGCCTTGGCGCGTGCGAGGCCGGCGTTGACGCGCTCGACGACATGGCCTTCTCGACTTCGGCAAACAAGCCGCACATCTGGAACATCGTGCGCCCGAGGGGGGCGTGGTGTCGAGCGCCTGCTGGTGCAGGTACAGGTCGCACTTATTTCACGGCCTGGAGGTCGCCAGGAAGCCGACCAGATCCTGCAAGCTGCGGCCGAGGCGATCAACGCTCCAGGCCGTGATCATGTTGATCTAGCGGGCGGTGACATCCTTCAGCAGCCGATCGAAGCCAGGACGCTTGTTGTGGCCGTTGGAGCCGCTGACGTCGGCGTCCTCGTAGAGGCCGACGATCACCCAGCCCGAGCGCTTGGCGACCGCCTCCAGCTCGCGGCGCTGGTTCTCCGTGGTCTGTCCGTCAGTGCTGACACGCAGATAAATGCCGATACGCTTCATGGCTTGCTCCAACGTGGAGCTTTTTGATGCTCGCGAACAGCCCGTGAATTCAACGGGCGCCGGCGAAGTGGGGCGACTACGCCGAGCCATCGCCAATGGGGCCGGCAGCGGTCGCGCGGACGAAGAGGGTTGGGACAGCGGGACAGGCGCTGAGGAGGCCACCTGTCCCGCCGCGCTTACCGCGAACAGTAAACTGCTACGGTGCGCTAACTGCCGGATGACAACATATCGGCCTCTCCTCGACTGTGATGCACGGCACTGCGGCAAGTCAAGGCCGGAGCCGACTGTCGGTGATGGGATTCAGCGCCACGCGCTATGGGTCGAGCCCCCAACGCCCAGGGCAAGGACAATGACGACGTCGCGGCAACGCTGTCAGCGGTTGATGGGATCGAGGCTGCTGTCGTGGGTAGTAGGTCGGCGCAAGGGCTTAGGCGGAGGTTTGGGCGTTTGGGCTGCTTACGCGATGATTGAATTCCCGGTGACCGGGATGATGTAGGGCTGCCGGGCACGCGACCAGTTCGTTCGGTCCGGCGAACTGGTCGCGAACTACGAGGCAGAGGCGCAAGGAGGTATCAACCTGAGTGCCCCTGGTCACAGTCTGCGCTAGATTGAGTGCGGTAATGCAGCGTCAATGATCAGAAGTCCGGCGGATGTACCCGAGCCTGCTGATCCTCGAGAAGCCCCGACGTGCATCGTCGGGGCCTTTATTTTGGGTGCAATCATCAGCACGCAATGTCGGCTCTTGGACGCGAAGCATAATCATATGCTTGATCCGAGCCTTACCGGCAATGACCCGAACCTGGCATCTTGTGGCCGACTTCCAAGCGCTATCGGTGCCATTCGCAATCGTCGGATTTCCCTCGCTGTCGTTTGCAAATCCTGACGGGGCCGCTAGACATGTCGAAGTGCCAGCGACGGCATAGGTGCCTTTCAGATTGTCGCCAGCAAAAGCCGAAACCGACATATTGGCGAAGATCAATACCATTGCGATTTTGTAATCGTGTCTCATGGCATTCCCTCCTGTTGCGCGATTTCAATTCAGGCGATGGCCCCCTCAATTCGAGCAAGCGTTGCCCTAGGACAGTCCCCTGCGTCGGTGGGACACCCACGAAAGATGGCACAACAATCATACGTTGATGTCAGCTGAACAAGCGGCGGTAATGTGCGCACGCGCGTCATCACGCCACCTGTTGGGCTGACGGGCGCTGGTATTACGCAACTGGTAGCGGCATTTGCCGCATCGACATGCTTTCCGGCGGCGCGACAGGGACTGGATCAATCCCCGTTAGGCGTGAGCACCCTGGTCGGCCAAGTCGCCATAGGCGCGTCTTCGAATGATCCGGGATCAGCTTGTCGTCCGAGAGCCGCTGTAGGGCGCCACGTGAAAAATCCGTCCTCGGGCATCTACACGAGCAGTGAGGCACTGGCTCGCTTCGAGCCAGATGTTGTTCACAGATACAAAACTCTTTGGATAAATCATCATGATTCGTGAACTCATCGATACGGACCTCGAGGCGGTGGCTGGCGGTACTACCAACGTTGCTTCAATCTCGATCCCGACGTTGACCCAGACTCTTCTTCAGAATAACTCGCTCAACCAGACCGGTGTTGCTCTCGGCGGCTCCGTTGTCCAGGTGGCCGGCCCTCAGACGAACACCGGGGTCCAGGCTGGATCCATCAGCTAAGTCGGCAATGCCCGCGCACTCCACGGGCTGCTTCTCCCGAGGGGTGCGCGGATACTCTCAATCGAGAATTCTCACGGACACAAGAACCCTCGCGCAATGAACTACGGGAAGAGGTCTCGACACGGTGTCGATGCCCGGCAGCCACACAATTGATCTTGCTCTTTCAAGGACGCGCTTTCGTTCGCTACAATCCCAGTCGTAAGACTGTGATGCTGCACATGATGCTTGCGGATGATCGCCCGCCCCGCCGTTAGACTAGCGATGACCGGGTTCAAGCAACTGCCGCTTGGCAAAATCCGCAAACGGACCCGGAACGCTCATGAGCTCTGCGTAGCTTCCAGTTTGCACGACTTTGCCGCGCGAGAGCATGACAATACGATCTGCATTGCGCACGGTGCTGAGGCGATGCGCAATCACAATCCGCGTGATGCTCAATCGTTCCAGCGAGGTGCCGATGATGCTCTGGGTTTGGTTGTCGAGCGCGCTGGTTGCCTCATCAAACAGAAGAATCCGTGGTGAGCGCGCAAGAGCCCGGGCGATCAATAGCCGCTGCCGCTGACCGCCCGACAGCGTATTCACGCCTTCCGCAACCAGCGTATGCATTCCCATCGGCATCTGCGCGATGTCGGCATCCAGCGCCGCCAATCGGGCGGCCTCCCACGCCTTCTCCAGCGGCAAATCAACGCCGCCGCAAATGTTTTCGTAAAGGCTTCCGGTTGCGAGCTTGGTATCTTGCAGCACCACCCCAAGCTGCCGGCGCACGGCGCTGATGTCGAGCGTGTTGAGCGCCTTGCCGTCGAAAAACACCGTGCCGGCTTCTGCGCGCTCAAAACCGAGCAGCAAACGAAAGAGCGACGATTTCCCGCTACCTGAGGGACCGACGACTGCGACGTAGTCACCCGTCGCAATGCTTAGGCTGACGTCATCCAGGACCTTCGGCCCGCCTTGCATATAGCGGAAGACGACGCCGGAAAGTTCGATCTCTCCGGATAGCTCTCCGGGCGATCGCCGTTCCTCAGAGATCTCGGCAGGGGTCGAAATTACGGGCTTCAGTCGGCTGAGGTGAGGAATCGTCACCAGTGATTCGCTGACGCTTGAGGCCCAACTACCTATCGCGGCCGTGGCCTGTCCGAACGCTGCCAGAAAGGCGAGGAATGCGCCGAGATCGAGCAGGACGTGACTGTTTGTGTAGGAGGCAAGCGCATAGATGCTCAAGGTCGCCAGCATCGAAAAGGCGGTATCAAAGGTGCTCAGCGCGTTGGCCGCTTGCTGCGAGGCGATGAAATAGCGCCTCTGTACGGCAAATTGTTGCGACCATCGCGCTAACGCGCGCGCCGTTGCGCCGGCCACGCGCAGCTTGCCGACGCCCGCAATCAATTGTAGCACAAAGCCGCTGGCCTTGCCTTGCAGGTTGAAATGTTTAGTTTCGTAGTAGAGCCGCACGGCGCTCGTGGCAAGAATTGCAGCCGCTCTGATCAGCGTGAGCAGCAGTGCAATGCTGCCCAGTCGGAGGTCATAGTAGAGCATCAGCCCAATGCTGAAGAAAGAAAAGAACGAGGCCGTAAAGCCGCCCAGCACACGTCCGGTGAAGATCCGGCGAGTGGCGTCGATGCCCATGGCGCGATCGACCAAATCGCCGCTTGTATATTCGCGAAACAGAGAGGTGGGCAGGCGCAGCAATCGGTCGATCACCGCGGCCTGCAGCTTATAGTCGAGCAGACCTTCGAGCCTTAACGTGACCCGTCCTAGCATCATCTGCAAACTTGCCATCGCCACAGCGGTGACCGTCAGCGCTAGCGCACAAACAGCGAGCTGATCGATCTCGGTGCGAGGGATAACCGAATTGACCAGGACATTGGTGAGCAGTGGCGGGATCAGCGACAGTAGCCCGATTGCCATAACAGCCAACGCGATGCGCGCGATGCTGCTGGAAACGCCTCGCATCGCAAAGGCGAGCAGATCGCGATATTGGAGCGGGCGGAACGGCAACACTGGATAGAAAGTGATGGCCTCCGGCTTGAGCTCGCCGGCAACGGAGCGATCGACCAAGCGATGTCTTCCGCCCTTTGGGTCGAACACCGTGTAGGTGTTCGCCCGCTTGCGCACCAGAGCCACTGGACTACGTTCCTCTCCATGCCAACCGAGGAGCGGTCCAGCATCGGTCTTCCACCAGACATCGCGCAGGAGCACACGGCGGATCCGCAATTGGGCTGTGCGAGCGATCTCCAGAATGTCGCTGAAGGCCTGTCTTGTAGGTTGAGCGCGCTGCGAAAGCCTAACCGGTATTCCCAGTTCTTCTCCGACAACGCGGCAACTGCGAAGCAGCGGGTCTGTCGGGTCCCATTCGGATTGCGTACGATCGGCTTTTCTGACCACGACATCAGAGAGCCGCTCAAACGAGTCGAGCGTTTGCGACACAATGAGTTCGCCACGGCGGACCAAGCGTTCCCGCTCTCGAATGACGCCCTCTGCGAGGCCGCGCTCGAGATGGGCAATAACAGCCACCTGGAATCGATCAATCGCGGACCAGAGAACCAAGGAATCTGGCGGGTTCGGGTCGAGACGCAATTTGCACCCTTGCTCGCCGGCTTCCACCCACATCCCACCAGTCAAAGGGAAGGGTGGCTGTCCGGGAGCGAAGCTCGAGCCGACGTTCATGACCTTTGCTGTCCCGGTTTCGAGGTGTGCCCACAGGAGGTCCCGCATCGGACCGCGACGGCGCTCGCCCGAGTGCAGTTCAATCGCCTCACCGCTCACCAGCTCGGAAATGGCTTCGTTTGGCGCCGAGCGGACCATGAACGTCGCCAATTGGGCAATCCAGCCAGACACAGGACCAAAGGACGCCGCCCTGCGCGGCACCTCCAAAAGCTCAGTTCCGGGGGGGCCGACGGCGATGATTTGCAACCGGCTACCCGAGGTCTCGCAGGCATTGTGGAGGTCCAGAATGCATTCGCCGTTTTCGACTCGAAACAAATGCTGGCGCGTGCCTGACGGCTGGACTGCAAACAAATCGACGTGACCGGCTGCCACTTGAAGAACGTGCTCTTGGTCGCTGAGAAGCATCGGGCGCCGCGCATCGAGCGCGGTCCGGTGTAACAGACCGATCGGCACCTCGCGTTGATGCCCAACGAAATCCTCCGTGACAAATCGATCGGTCATTCGCGCGCCACCAACTTGGCATAGGAGGCCTGAAGCGCAAGAAGCTCTTCATGCGTTCCGCGCTCAACGATGCGCCCGCGTTCGAGCACGATGATTTCGTCGCAATCGCGTATCGTGCTCAAGCGGTGGGCGATGATGATGCAGCTGCAACCTCTGCGCCGCAGGTTGTCGTCGATGGATTTTTCCGTGATCGGATCGAGTGCAGCAGTTGCTTCATCCAGGACAAGGATCGAGGGATTGCAAACCAGAGCTCGGGCGATTTCGATGCGCTGACGCTGGCCGCCGCTGAAGTTCGTACCGCCTTCGTTGACGTGGCAGTCATAATTGCCTGGTCTGATCGCAAGGTCTTGATGAATCAGCGCGTCCTTGGCCGCCGTCAACAGATGGCGCTCGTCGGTTGTTGAATCCCAGAGCGTCAAATTGTCTCGCGCGGTTCCCTCAAACAGAAAGACGTCCTGGTCGACGTAGGCGACGGAGTTCGCAAAAACGTCCGCAGGGACGTCCGTCAGCCTACATCCGTCAAAACGAATCTCGCCGGACCAGGGTTTGTACAATCCGCAGATCAGCTTGCCGAGGGTTGATTTTCCGCTGCCCGACACGCCAACGAGTGCCACGCGTGAACCGGCAGGGATCACCAGCGAAAGATCCGCCAAAAGCGGCGGCTCGAGCACCGAATAGCCGAAGCTGATGTTGTGAAGTTCGAGTCGGCCGGTAAGCTTGGGCGGCAAGGCATCCGCATGTGCCGGCGGTTGCGGCGCTAGCGGGTACCGGTAGACATCCTCGAGCCGTTCGAGCGCTCCCTTGATGGTTTGCAGGCCGCCGAAATAATTAACGAGGTTGACGAAAGGCTCGGAGAAACTCAATGCTAAGGATTGGAAGGCCACGAGGCTTCCCAGTGTCAGGGAGCCCTGAATAACCCGCAAGCCTCCGACACCAAGAATCGCTGCGATCATGAGGCCCGAGAGCAGGGTCGGGACCATGTCCAATATGATGGCGGAGGCGCCGATCCTCTGTTCGGCGTTGAGGGTTTTGGCTTGAAGACCGGCCCACCGGCCGAAGGCGTCGTCCTCCAATCCACTTGCTTTGATGGTTTCGATGGTCCGCACCATGCTCACGGTCGCCCCGAGCAGCTTTCCCTGATCGAGCGCCAGCCGATAGCTCAGTTCCTGGCGGCGTGAAGCGACAAGCCGCAGGAGAAGAACATTTACCAAAGAGATTGCGACGCAAAGCGCGGTCAGGCTAACGTCGTAGACGGCCATGGCCGCGGCGAACAAGACCACCGACATCAGGCTGAGCGCATTGGCGGCAATGCCGCTTGAAAGCAGCCGGGCGATCTGTTCGTTGGCTGCAATACGGCCTGCAATGTCGCCGGCGTGGCGTTGGGTGAAGAATTCCAGCGGCAGCGTCATAAGACGCCATAGAAAGCGGCTGGTCATCACGACGGCGAGCTTGGTCTGCAGCCGCAATAGCAGCGATTGGCGTATGGTGGTCAGAACGGCCCGGAAGGCGGCCGTCAGCGCCATGCCGATCAGGAGCGGCACAAGCCAGCTGCGCGTGTGCTGGATCAAAATTTCATCAACAAATATTTTTGAAAATCCTGCGGCAACAATATTGGGCAGGACCGCGACGATGCTGACAACAACTAGCAGGGCCACCGCCTCCTTTGATTGGCGCAGCTCCCGCATGAGCAGGCTTATGCCCTTCGGTTTGCTGCCAACCTTCTCGAAGCTTTCGCCCCGTTCAAACACCAGGACAACGCCGGTGAACGCGAGATCAAGCTCGACCAGATCGATCCGCCGACGCCCGCTCGCGGGGTCATTTATGTAGGCGCGCTTTCTATCAATTCCTTCCAGGACCACGAAATGGTTGAAGTTCCAGTGAATGATGCAAGGCGTCGGAAGCTCGGCAAGTGCCGGAGGTTCGACGCTGTAGCCCTTCGCCGTCAGGCCGTATCGGCGCGCCGCTCTGATGATATTGCTCGCCTTGCTGCCGTCGCGCGATACGCCGCATGCGACACGAAGCTGCTCCAACGGAATCCACGCACCGTAGTAGCCGAGAATGATGCCAAGCGCCGCCGCACCGCATTCGACGGCTTCCATCTGCAGGATCATCGGTGTCCGCCGGGTGCGTCGGCGTGGCAACCAGCTCGCCATGCGGCTGACGTAAGATTTGGGCCGACCGCGCTCGCTGATTGGCTGCTTTGGAGAAGGCTTATCCATCAATTCCCGTGAGGTGCTTGAGCAGGGGTATCACCAGATCGAGGGGGCGCTGCCGGCGTGTTGTGATCTCGGCCCGCGCCAACGTTCCGCTCGTGAGATGAATGTTCGGCCCGTTGCCAACGGCCCATCGATAACCGGTTGGAGTGGAGGCGTCTTCATAGAGCGCAACCGTCGCGGCGTAGGGTGCACCGTCGTGCGAGAAGCGTGAAACCAGGCTTTCGTTATGCAGCAGCGCGGCCATGCCTTGCGGCGTCATCGGGAAATCAGAGATGCTGATCACGTTGCCCAGCATCATGCCAAATTCCTCGCGCTTCACCGTGCTCGGCTCGAGTTGCACCTGCATGCCAGGCTTAACTTGTTTGCCCCGTTCCGCGGGAACATAGACGACGGCTTGGAGCTTGGCGCCTTCGCTTTCGATCGCAATCACCGGTGTGCCGATGGCTAGCACCGAACCGGGCGAAATCTTCACTTCCAAAACCCGCCCGTCCATCGGGCTGATCACTTGGGTGTTCTGGCTCAGCTGTTCGGCTGCGGCATTCATTTGCCGCCGGGCCTCGTTGAGGGCAAACTCGGACTGCTGAATTTCACGCCCGCGATCCGTTTCCAGATCCGTCTTCTGCGACCGCAACTTTAAAATCTCGTTTTGGGCGTCAGTAAGACGCTGTTGCGCATCGGTCAGCTCCTGGCGTCGCTCTTCCAGATTGCGCCGCGTCGTGTATCCCTTGGCCAGCAGATCCTCCAGGTTCTTGACGTCGACGGTGAGATACCCGATGCGCTGGCTCGTTGCCTTGATCACCTGTTGCAAGGCGATTTCAAGTTTTGCAAAGTTCTGGCTCTTGGCGGCGAGTTCGCTTTCAGCTTTCGACACCCGGTCGGCGTGCTCCCGCTCGCGTTCATGAAAGACCTCGGTGGCTGCGTTGTGCTTTTGCTGAATCTCGGTTTGAACGATCTGGGCGATGGGCTGATCCTTACTGACGTGATCGCCCACCGTGACTGCGACCGACTGCAGCCGTCCGGCAGCGGCCGATACGGCGTCGACGACCTTACCGCCACTGCCGATCAGGATTCCGTCGCCCGAGACGCGAGTGGGCACGCGCCCGAAAATGCCCCACAGCACGGCCGCCACAAGCGCAATGCACAGCACAAGGGTAAGAATCCAGTCAGCGGGCTTGGTGATAACAACGAGATGATCGAGCTGCTCGGGAGACGCAGCCCGGTCTAGGGCCGCGGTGCGAAACGCCCGTTGCGGCCCGTCGGTCATGCTCGTATGCTCCGGCTTTGGGAGCGGTTCAGACGCCGACATGTCTGCACGCAAAGCAAGTGTGAACTGAAGTCGACGATGGCCGATCTTTGCACAGAAACAATCATCTAACAATAAGGGGTGGCAGGGAAGGACCAATTGGGATGCACGGCCTGATCACGAGATTTTCGTTCCCAGCGCGAGCGCACCGAAAGATGCTGGCGGCAAGCTTGGGGCTTGGGCTGTTCCTACCCAGTGTGTGCTGTGCGGGCGTCCTGTCCGAGAGCGATTTCAGGCAGGCGGAGAGCCTTAGGCCGCTCTTTGCCAACCTCATGAATGACCTTGTCGCAACCGTAAAGCGCCCCGATGTTTCCAGCGAGGACGCCGACTGTGTCAACTCGACTCTCCGGGAACTTCTTCAGATCTCCGACGAACTAGCAAGCTACGAGTACCTGATCACGATGGAGAAAGATCTGACCGACTTTGGCGACAAAAATCCAATGCGGGATATCGTCAAGTTTGCCGTCGACACGAGCAGCACGATCCTGATCAGCGAAAGAAGACGGTTAGTTCAGATATCCGAGCGGTGTACCAAATATCCGTTGGGGCAAGGCAAGACTCAGCAGGCCCTAACCATCATCGACACGACGACAGGCATATTGGCCTCCATTCGAGCTCGCCTTTGACATGGGCGAATAAAGCCGCCGCGCAGTAAGCGACTCCCGCGTCCGGAGATGACAGCGAAGGACTATTTGCTGATCCTAGTGGACGACGGAGCGCGCCCAGATCAGCGAGTGAGTAGCAGAGCACCATCGAGAACACCTTGGTGGCGCTTTTGTAAACCGGCGGCTCCTGACCGACAGACCTTGGCGATCAAAATCCAGGATCGTGACAGGTTCCCCAAGTTTGATCACCGCGCTCTCCCTCCGGCCTGCGGCGTCAACGTCTCGGCGCTGGCCGACCATCCCGGGTATGCCGTGGACGGTCGGTCGTCACGAAAATTGGAATTTCAAACGTCACAAGTGGGGAGAATTACTCCACAATGATCAGGCCGGTCTGCCTGCTTTGATCGGCGGCCCCGGGCTCCCGCGCGATACTTATTGGAGATGTTCCGTCGGGTTTGGCCCGCTTGCCACCACTGGGAGCGGGAGTATATTTTCTCGATGGCTGTCAGCTCGCCCGATCTGAAAGCGTTTTTGCTTGCCACACCTTTCTTCGGTGGACTCTCAGACGGGAGTTGCGATCTCTTGGTCTCAATGCTGGTCGAGCGCCGCTTCGACGTCGGTGCCACTATCGTGGCGGAAGGAGAACCGGGCCGCTCAATGTTCGTTGTTCACTCCGGCGAGCTCGTGGTGAGCAAGCTCGGCGGCTCGGGGCGCATAATTCGCATGGCGAGTCTTGGGCCGGGTGACTTTTTTGGCGAAATGACGCTTATCGAGATGCAGAACAGATCAGCGACCATCGTCGCGCAGAGCCCAACCCTCCTGTACGAGCTCACGGCTCGACAACTCTACGCGTACTACAAGGCCGACATCTACGCGTATGTGATGGTGATGCAGAATATCAACCGCGAGCTTTGTCGGCGGCTTCGCCGCGCCGACAATCGCATTGCGGAGCTGCAGAGCTTCACGCGAGTCAATGACGAAGTGACGTTTATGTCCGGTTTCGGTGCGCGGGGGACTTCAATGTGAGCCGGCTGCCCACCATCGGATCAACAACAGCGACAGCAACAACATGATCTGGGCGCCGGCGGCGGTGAATGTGACGAAGCGCTCAAACGATAAGGGGCCCCTTTTCGAGGACCCCCTATCTCCGACACTCTCGTAGCGGCTACCGGTCCGGTCAGGACAACCCGAGACTTGACGCCTTTCCCGCAGAACGTTGACCACTATTGGGCGACCACAAGAAAGGTCTTACTCGGGTCCAAAAGGAACTGCCCCCGGACTGCCAGCGTTATTCGCCACCTCTGGCTGGGCGTGAACAGGTGTACAACTTTGATGATGCAATGCCAAAGCGAAATCCAACGGCCGCGTCGCGGTTGCGGTTCCTTTCATTTGGCTGGCGAGACCATCCAGCCTTGCGTGGTGAGAGGCGTACCGCTGAAGCTTGGCCTCTCGCTGTGATCTCCGTCACTCAAATCTGGGCGCAATCAACGGGCTCTCCGGCGGCTGCTGCGTTTCCTCAGTCGGGTCGTCGTCCTCGCGTTCGCATTCGTCCATTTCGAGGTCTCACCGCTACCCATTGCCCGGCGCACCTGATCAAGCATGCGATCTAACTGCCGAGGCTCGGCCCATCCGGTAACTGTGCATACCCGGCAGTTTGGGACCAAATTTGGGGCCAAAAAAGCCCGCCGACAACATTACCAGCGGGCTCAGTTGGCGGGGATGATCCAACTTGTGCAACCGGGCATCGAGCCAAATTGCCGAATGACCAAGTCTGCCGTGAACGGACATCAGGCTCACCCAGCAGAGGGACCGCCAAGGCATAATCAACGCGTCTGCCGAGCTTGCACAGCGCGCAGAGCGGATGGTTTGCAGGCTTGGCTGGCTTTAGACCCAGCCGCGCTCCTGGCTGAACTTGTACCAGCGCTTGGCGGATCATAAAAATCGGAATTGGCGCCGAGCGTCGCCAGGAACGCGGCCTTGTAGTCCGGCGCCCGTCCCAGCCAGCCATAGGTGATTTTGGCCCATTCGGCGATCGCCTCGCGTCCGGCAATCATGTCGTCCACGGTTTTCGGCGCTTTGAAGAAGGCGTGTGTCATGCCGCCATTGCCGGTTCCGGTCGGCAGCAGCAGCTTGTGCTTGCGCTTGTCGTCGTGCAGCGCGTCGTAGAGGCGCACGACCATGCGTGCGGTGTTGCGGAAGGCCGGGTGCGTGGTGACGTCCTTCACCCGCTCGCCATAGATGTAGACGGTGCGGTCGTCGCGCAGCAAGTCCCGGTACTCCGCACCGGTTTGCGGGCGGGTGACTTTGACGTTGCCGATGTGCTCCGGCGCAATGTCCAACGCCGCATGAGTGGTGGCGCGTCAACCACTTCGAGTTAAAGTTTGCAATTTGCGCACGCGCATTCCCTTACGCAGTGTGCGGAAGTCCATGAAACCATGCTGTCCGCCTGGCGCGCAAGCCTCGATACCCACCAAGCAGGGCGGCAGCTTCTGGAAAAATGCCACGACCTGCTGGCGCCTTAACTGACGGCGGATGACCACCTGGCCGGCTGTATCAACGCCATGCACTTGAAAGAGCGGCTTGGCGATATTCAGGCCGATTATCGAAATTGACCGCATAGGCTGCTCCTCCGAATCGTGGAAGCCTCAAACGGCGCCCACTCCTTGGCACTCTCGAGCCGTCCACAGCATCAGAAGCGGACGTCAGCACCAAGTATTGAGGTCCACCTTTCTCGACGAACGCAACCCAATTAACTCTCGAGAACCAAATTCTTGGTGACGAGCTGGGGTTGCAGGCGTTTTTGTACCAATCTAAACGCGCTACAAGTATCGGCCGTGAATGTCGATGGTCGAACGCACACCGATATGACAATAATTTGCGGCTAACCACTCCTCAGCGCAGGTACGGCCCACGTCGCGCAGATAGGTGAGAAACTCCCAGTCTGCATTAAACTTGGAGGCGACGCCGAGGTCCTTCATGAACGATTCCGCCTCTATGGCATGAATCAGCATCGTCTTTATCTCGTCGCGCAGCGCGCCTCTGCTGACGAGCTTGTTGGCGAAGGCAATTGCTCGCATCTCGCGCATCAAAGACGAATTGAAGCTAATTTCGTTCAATCGGTTTAATATATCGCTCGCCGTGCGAGGAATCTCCCCACGCACAATTGGATTGATGTGAATAACGATGACGTCTGTGGATTGGCAGCCATAGATCAGCGGGAAGATAGCTGGGTTGCCCATGTAGCCGCCATCCCAATAGGGTTCGCCATCGATTTCAATAGCCTGAAAGAGCTGCGGAAGGCACCCGGAAGCGAGAACGGCCGAGACGGTGAGCTCATGGTTCTCAAAGATCTTCACCTTTCCAGTACGGACGTTTGTCGCACAAAGGAACAGCTTGACGACATTCTCCCTGCGCAGTCGCTCGAAATCGACGGTCTTCTCGAGCACGTCACGCAATGGGTTGTAGTTCAACGGGTTAAACTGATAGGGTGACAACAGTCGTGTCATCATGTCGAAGAACATGAAGGCTGGCGATCTCTCGATCCAACGATTTTGCGACAGACGATCGAGAATGGAGGGCTGCAGCGGTCCCCAGGCCGCAGCTTCGCTGATCCGGCGCCAATATTCGGCGAGAGTGAGTTTTGCGCCTTCGCGACCGCCTATCGTCAGGCCGTAAGCCAAGATCGTGCCGTTCATAGCGCCAGCGCTGGTAGCGCAGATCCCTTCGAACGACACCCGGTCATCTTCGAGCAGGCGATCCAAAACGCCCCAGGTGAAGGCGCCGTGCGCACCGCCACCCTGTAAGGCAAGGTTGACCGTCTTGCTTGCCGTACGCATCAGCGCTTACCGACCACGCTGTGCGCCACCGCTACTCCGCCTAGCAGCGTAATGAACTCGCGGCGTTTCACTGCGCATTCCCTCCACTTCGTGCGAGTGAAAGGATATCACACGTCGATACGGCAGGAGACGGTCCGGTGCGAGATTTCGGGCCGGGCTATGACGCTCTGGGTCATTCTCGACCGAGTCAGCCGGTCTTGCCTGCTAGTTGATGTCCGCTTTACCTGAAAACGACCTTACGCGCTCGCGAAACAACGCGAAGGGACACAAGCGAAAGCGGGCACCAAGGTTGCAGCGTCGCAATGGCAGGATAGGTTCGCGATCTATGTTGCAGTGCTTCTATGAATGCAGTGCGAAGAGCTGGTGCGCTGACCCTTATATTCTAGCCGACAGGGCGACCCGGCATTAACATTGGAGGTGCAGTCGAACCGGATGTCGCCAATGAATGAAGCGAGCGCGACATTTGCATGGTGGAACGTATCTGAGGACTTCGCTCTGTTCAGAACGCTCAGTTCAGAACAGCGGATGACGGCTCTGAACGCAATGGTTCGCCTGGATCTGGTGCGGGGAGAAAGGCTGGTTGCCCAAGGTGGCCCCTCGGACTCGTTGTTTTTGGTGCTGCACGGTGCGCTAGCCGTGTGCCGAAATGGCGAACTCGAACCTCTCGCCGAGCTCCGTTCCGGTGAATTGGTTGGTGAAATCGGCTTCTTCGCAAATGTCCCGCGCACTGCCAATGTAATTGCAATCCGCGACACCAGCGTGCTCGTGTTGACACGTACGGCCTACCAGAAGCTTGCCAGGGACGCCCCTGCCATTGTTGAGGCAGTACTTGCAGCGCTCGCGCTCCGCTTTGGCAAGGAGACCGCGCGCCTCGCGCCGCTTCGCGCGTCGCCAAAGGCCAGAACGGTGGCCCTAATCGAAGGTGGACGCGAGCTGTTGCCTGGCGCCTTTGATCGTCGAATCCGCGATGGGCTCGCCGCCACCGATGCGGAGGTCGTTGATGCCGCCCGCATCAACTCCAAGTTTCCCGGTCGAGCCCCGGATGCGCCCGATGTCGCTGAATGGCTTAACAGACTCGAACACACCGCGCCACTCGTAGTTTACCTCGGAGATCACGATGACAATGCCTGGACACGCAAGGCTATCCGTCAGGCCGACATGGTTGTGTTCGGGTGCCGTGGCGATGCGCCGGTCGGACCCTTGACGGATGTCGAGGCTTTTGCCTGCGAGGTTCACCCAAGGTCGGCGCGACGCCTCGTTCGCGTTCATGATCGACGGAGCAGTCAGGTCAGCGGAACCACGGCCTGGCTTGCTCGGCTGCCCTCCTTCATGCATCACCATGTCGCGCTGGAAGATCAGGTTGATTTCGACAGTCTGATCCGCTTCCTGTCGGGTCGCGCGATTGGATACGTCGCCGGCGGCGGCGGAAGCCTTGGATCGGCGCATGTGGGGGTCTACAAGGCCTTCTGCGAGCTTGGCGTAGTATTCGATATCTTTATCGGCACTAGTGTCGGCTCTGCCATGGCGGCCGGATTTGCGAAAAACCTCGAAGCCGAGGATCTTGAGCGCGGCACGCACGATATTTTCGTCAAGAGTCGCAGCTTCCGGCGGCCAACCTGGCCGCGTTACGCCTTGCTGGATCATAAGGCGTTCGATCGGGCGCTCGCCCGTCAATTGGGCCACGACTGCCGGATCGAGGATTGTTGGCGACCTTTCGCGGCAGTCGCAACCAATCTTTCGACCCATAATTTGGAATTAATTCGCTCGGGACCGCTGTGGCAGGCGGTGCGTGCCTCGAGCGCAATTCCTGGATTATTGTCGCCGTTCTACACGCCGGAAGGTGCGATGCTTGTCGATGGATGCCTGATCGATAATGTTCCGCTGGCACCGATGCATCAACTAAAGAGTGGCCCCAATCTGGTTGTGCATTTCGGCGAGCCGGCTGCTGAGCTGTTTGATGTCGCGTATGATGCGTTGCCGGGACGACTTGAGCTGGTCGCGGCAATGCTGATGCCGTTTCGTAAGAAGCTGCTTCCTGCCGCGCCGAGTGCCGTCAATGTGCTGTGGCGAAGCCTCGTGGCGCATCAGCGCTACGATACGTTGCCGACGGGACCACTCGATCTGGTAATACGCCCGCCCTGTCCGATCGGGGTAGATGTGACGGACTTCGACCGCCATACTGAGATTTTTCAGGCGTCTTACCTTTGGGCTCGACAAGCTATCGTGGCGCTGCAAGCAGAGGGCAACCCGGCAATGGCCGCCATCCTCGCTGCCGGAAAACCGGCAATGCGAGGTGCGGTGCTCGTCGAGTCTCGTCAGTAGCGCTCATCCAGTTGAGCTACGGGTGCGTTTCGCTGTTCATTTCGCCGATTGGCCGCGCCTCGGGATTGACCTGAGATATTGATCAGGCCCAATGTCCGGGTCAGGGACAATCGCGTCGTTATGACACTGTGACCGCGACTTCCGGTCTAGCCTAATGAGCAGACATTGTCGACGCTCGGGGTATGTCTCAAACGGGGCGACTTCCGGACTCGTGCTCCGCAAACAAGAACTTACTCGATGCTGGCCATTGAACGGTCCCAGTCAGTAACCGCAGCGGTCGTGGTTAAGCGGTTCAAAGCGTCTAGGGAGGCTGCTTTCCACCCTAAGCTCCCCTGCGATCCTGGTTACCAATCACGCAGCGCCATGCCGCCAGGCACTCTGCCGGACGCTGGTTCATCTACTCGGCGAGCTGTGGCGCGCCCATCAGACAGGACTGCATCGAAATGTGGGCGAAGTCCGAGGTGGTGACGATCTGTTCGTGGCAATCTATCGGAGAAGAGAGACTGCAGAGCACGGCGATGACCTTGATCACGACAGGGGACCCCCGTCGCTGCGATGGGCTTTTGTGCCGCTGACCGTATGACTTATCGATGCCTTGTCATGCTGCTCCCTGACCGGATCAGCCGCCGGGAAGATGCTGTCATATATCGCGAGGGCTTCTCGAACTAAGCGGGCTTGCTCGCGCTCAGACTTTGAGACAAATCGAATAATCTCGCCCATATTGAATGCTCCTGCTACTATCAAGAGGGACCATACCCTTTATGCGAAGAATAGGCGCGGCCTTGCTATTCAATCTGTGCTGCGTCTCACCATCCGCAGCGTGCTTTGAAAGACTTCGGGGAACTTCAATTTACTAAACGAGCTTACTGATCGCGAACGCAGCAACGAGAAACACGCCGATAATCAATGCTGGCATGACGTGATCTTCCTCCCCTCTCATGTGAACAACATCTGGCTCGAAGCGAGCCAGTGCCTCACTGCTCGTGTAGATGCCTGAGGACGGATTTTTTATCTGTGAGAGAAATCACGTGGCGCCCTACAGCGGCGTCGGACGTCAAGCTGATCCCGGATCATTCGAAGACGCGCCTGTGGGCGACTTGGCCGACCAGGGTGCTCACGCCTAACGGGGATTGATCCAGTCCCTGTCGCGCCGCCGGCAGTGGGTGTGCGGGCAGAAGTGCGCGCAAAAAACCCACCACCCTCGGGAGCAGCCCGGGCG
>NZ_JBANBA010000134.1:0-21571 GCF_059803475.1 Bradyrhizobium sp. UFLA05-89
GCGGCAGGTCACAACACGCAGATCGATCGGCACGTCATCCGGCCATTCGGCACCGAATGTCCAAGGCGCATCTGCATTGATTTCCGCAACGACCAGACGCGCGTGGCGTGCGGCGCCGATCACATAGTCGTTCGAAAGGCTGGCGCTGAGCCTGCCGTCGCTCGCTTGCGCGAGCTGCACGAGCACGACGTCCGCCCGGTGCCGTCCCGCAGCGAAATCAGCGCAGAAGGCGCTGTAATTGCTCGGGATCACCAGTAGCCGGCGGGCTTTGGCGAGACGTCTGGCATTGCCGATCACGCCATAGCCGAGAAACGAAATGTTCGGCGCGCATTCGGACGAAAACGTCTCGGAGAAGAGTGGGCCAACCAGCAGACGGAACGACGGAAGACGATCTGCCTGTTTCACGAGCGCTTCGGTGAGCGTGCGCGGCTCGGCAGTCGCCTGCCCGCACACCACGAGATCGCCGTCCCGGATCAGGCCGGTGAAGTCGATCGATGGCACATGTCCGGACACGGCTTAGTAGGACTTGGCGAGGCCAAGCACCTTCTCCGCAATGAAGCTGAGCGCGAGCTGCGGGCTGACCGGCGCGATACGCGGGATCAAGATCTCGCGCAGGTAGCGCTCGACGTGGAATTCCTTGGCGTAGCCAAAGCCGCCATGCGTCATCACCGCCTGCTCACACGCCTGGAAGCCGGCCTCGCCCGCGAGATATTTTGCGGCATTGGCGGCGGCGCCGCAGGGCATACCCTTGTCGTACTGCCAAGCTGCCGACATCACCATCAGCCAGGCGGCCTCGAGCTCGACCCAGTTCACCGCGAGCGGATGCTGGATGCCCTGGTTCTTGCCGATGGGACGGTTGAAGACGACACGCGTCTTGGCATATTCGGTCGCGCGCGACAGCGCGAGCTTGCCGAGGCCCACCGCTTCCGCGGCGATGAGGATGCGTTCGGGGTTCATGCCTTCGAGGATGTACTCGAAGCCACGCCCCTCCTCTCCGATGCGGTCCTCCATCGGAATCTCAAAGTCCTCGAAGAACAGCTCGTTGGAATCGACGACCTTGCGGCCCATTTTCTCGATCTCGTGGACCTTGATCCGCTTGCGGTCAAAATCCGTGTAGAACAGGCTGAGGCCATGGGTCGGCGAACGCACCTCCTCGAGCGGCGTCGTGCGCGCGAGCAGCAAGATCTTGTGCGCGACCTGCGCGGTCGAGATCCACACCTTCTGGCCGTTGACGACGTAGCGGTCGTTCTTGGCGACCGCGCGCGTCTTGAGTTGCGTGGTGTTGAGGCCGGTGTTGGGCTCGGTGACGGCGAAGCAGGCCTTTTCGCGGCCCTCGACCATCGGCGGCAGCATTCGCTTGCGCTGCTCCTCGGTGCCGAACACAACGACGGGGTTGAGACCGAACACGTTGATATGCACGGCCGAGGCGCCGGACATGCCGGCGCCGGATTCCGCGATGGTGCGCATCATGATCGCGGCCTCGGTGATACCGAGACCGGAGCCGCCATAGGCTTCGGGTACGCAGATGCCGAGCCAGCCGGCATCGGCCAGCGCCTTATGGAAATCGTGCGGGAAGCCCCCCTCGCGGTCCTTGTTCAGCCAGTAGGCGTCGTCAAAGCCTTCGCAGACCTTTGCGATGGCGTCGCGGATGGCTTCCTGCTGATCGGTGAGCGCGAAATCCATAATGGTCTCCTTTGCCGGAGGCTCGTAACGCTAGCGCCCCATCTGCGAGGGCAGCCAGAGGATGATACTCGGGAACGCGACCAGGATCGCTATCGCGATCAGGTGCGCGATGAAATGCGGGAAGGTGCCGTGGAACACCTCCGCCACCGGCCGCTTGGCGTAGCGGGCGACGATGAAGCAGTTGAGGCCGACCGGCGGCGTGATCATGCCGACCTCGGCGGTGACGATCTTGATGACGCCGAACCAGATCGGATCGAAGCCGAGCGTCTTGATCAGCGGCAGCACGATCGGCACCGTGAGCACCAAAATCGCGATCTGGTCCATGAAGGAGCCGAGCACGATATAGCCGCAGAGGATCAGCGTGATGATGACCCAGCGCGAGGTCGGAAGCGAACCGATCCAGGCGACGAGATCCTGCGTCACATGCGTGAGCGTGAAGAAATAGCCGAAGATCGAGGCACCCACCAGAATCATGATGATCATGCAGGTGCCGTGACAGGCTCGCAGCAGCGTCCTGTAGAGCGAGGACGGTGTGATCTTGCCCTTGACGATCGCGAGCAGGAAGGCGCCGAACGCGCCGAAGGCCGAGGCTTCCGTCGGCGTCGCGACGCCGAGATAGATCGTGCCGGTCACGATCGAGAACAGCACCACCATCGGTGAGACCTGCCAGAGCAGCGCAAACTTGTCGCGCCACGGCACCGATTTTGCGCCCGGCGCTCGCGACGGATCCTGCCAGACCAGGAAGTAGATCGTGGCCATGATGGTGATGGTGACGAGGATCGCCGGGATGATGCCGCTGATTAAGAGCTTGCCGATGTTCACCTCTGCAAGCAGGCCGAAGATCACGAGTGCGACGCTGGTCGGCAGCAGCATGGACAACGTACCGGAGATCGCGACCACGCCCGCCGCCATCTTCGGCTCGTAACCCTGGCGGATCATCGCCGGCAGGCTGCTCGAGGACAGCGTCGCGGCCGAGGCCGTCGAGGTGCCGCAGATCGCGCCAAAGCCCGCACCCGCGAGCGCAGTCGCCATGCCGAGCCCGCCGGGGACGCGGCCGACCCAGGCCGATGCCGTCTTGAACAGATCATCCGCGACGCCGGACAGCAGCACGAGATCGGCCATCAGCAGAAACATCGGGATGGTGATCAGCTCATAGGAGGACACAGTCGAAAGCGGCGCCGTTTGCAAGATGCCCGACAGCGTCGCAAAGCCGCCGACCATCACGAGCCCCACCGAACCGGAAAAGGCCATCGCAAAACCGACGGGCGTGCCGAGCGCGAGCAGGCAGAACAGAAGGCAGAGGACGACAAGAGGTGTCATCGGCCGCTACTCGAACGATCTTGCTTCGCCGATCCCAGTCACCGGCGGCAAAGGATAGAGGTCGCGCCCGCTGATGAGGCTCAGCACATTGCCGATGAGTTGCAGCGTCAGCCGCAGCACCAGGACGCCACAGCCGAACGGCACCAGCGCTGCCGAGATCCAGGTCGGCCAGGGGATCGCGCCCGCGAGCACGTCATGCTGATCGTAATTTTCCAGCGCTCGCTCGAAACCTACCTTGCAGATCAGGACGAACACGAACAGGCCGGCGAGCGCGGTGATGATCTCCGACAGCCGCCGCCCAGCCGGCGAGAAGCGCGACAACAAAATATCGACGCCGACATGGGCATGCTCGCGCAAGCCATCCGACAACGTGAGAAAGAAAACGCCGGCGAGGAGATAGAGCCCGATCAGGTCGTAGGTGAAGGAGAACGGCCGGTTCATGACGTAGCGCATGAACACGTCAGTCACGACAAGCACCATGATCACGAACAGGAACACCTCTGCGATCACCGTCAGCGCGCGCTCCAGCGCAGAAAGCGCATTGCCGAGCCTCTCGATCACGTTCGGCGCCTCCTCCTTGTCGCGACTTTCGCTACTGCGTGCCACCTGCGGCGAGTAAAGCTTCGAATTCCTTCAGCGCTGCCGAAGCCGGCTTGCCGCGGCTGTCGAGACCGGACGCCCATTCGTGGCCGACACCCTTGAGCTTCTCCTTGATCTCGGCGCGCGTCGCCTCCGGCAGCGGCTCGAAGCTGACGCCACTCTCGGTAAGGTGCTGCTTCGTCGCGTCCTGCTCCTTGTCGACGTCGGCGCAGGCCCTCGGCTCGATCGCCTCGGAGGCCTGGTCCATCGCCTTCTTGACGTCCTCCGGCAGCTTGTCCCAGACCGATTGATTGATCGAATAGGCAACGATGAAGCTGCCGAAGCTGACGCCTTCGGTGGCGTGCTTCACGAGCTTGTCGAGACCATAGGCGACGACGCTTTCCATCGGAAACAGCAGGCCGTCCATCGTGCCGCGCGACAGCGACTCATAGGCATCGGGCGCAGCCATGCGCACCGGCACGGCGCCGAGCGCGCGCAACGTCAGGTCCTGCGCGCCACCGGTGGTGCGCAGCTTCAGGCCCTGCATGTCCTTCGGCGTTTCGACCTTCGCCTTGGCGGTCCACACCTGATAGGGCGGCAGCACCACCTCGAACAGCAGCTTGATCTTGTTGGGTGCGTACTCCTGCTTGGCGAGCAGGCCCTCGCGCGCGGTCTTCCAGTAGGCGAGCGTGCCTTGGCAGCTCGTCTGGAAGGCGCCCGGCAATTGCGCGACCTCCGACAGAGGCATCTTGTCGGAGACATAGGACGGCCCGATGTAGCCGATGTCGACGACGCCGGATTGCGTCAGGCGCAGCATGTCGCCGGCTTTGCCGATCTGTTGGTTCGGATAATAGGTGAAGGTCACGGCGCCGTTCGTCCGCTTGGTGACGTCGTCCATCCACGGCTTCAGCATCAGGCGGACGAGGTAATGGCCGGCGGGAAAAGAGTCGGCGACCTTCAGCTCGAGCGCCTGCGCCGAACTCGTCGCGATCGGCAAGGCCAGCACCGCGAGGGCCCACACCAGCTTCTTGTTCATTCGTTTCTCCCTGAGACGTGGCAACGCTGGAGCCGCGGCTCAAGCGACTGGCCCTTCGCACCATTTCTTGCTTGAGCTAAACGTACATATATGTGAATTTATCTGTCAAGGTTATGAACAACGCATAGGGCTATGCATCGAAAGGCCGAGAAGGCTTGCGATGTCGCCCCCGGGTTCACGCATCTGAACCATCGGCTTGGAAGGGAGAAACAGATGGCGGGGCTTTATTTCGAGGATTTTTCGGTAGGCCAGGAGTTCAGGCATCCGCTGACGCGCACGGTCACGGAAATGGACAACACGCTCTTCAGCCTGCTGACGCTCAACCCGCAGCCCCTGCACATCGATGCGCACTTTTCCGCGCAGACCGAGTTCGGCCAGCGCATCTTCAACAGCCTCTATACACTCGGCATCATGATCGGCATGACCGTCTACGACACGACGCTCGGCACCACGGTGGCCAATCTCGGCATGACCGACGTGACCTTCCCTAAACCGGTATTTCATGGCGACACGCTGCGGGCGACGACGAAGGTGCTGTCGGTGCGCGAATCCAAATCGCGACCGAAGGCAGGCATTGTCGAGTTCGAGCACCATGCCTACAACCAGAACGACGAGATCGTCGGCAAATGCCGCCGCATGGCGATGATGCACAAGAGGCCAGCCTGATGCGTTCGATGCTGTTCGTGCCGGGCGATTCCCCGCGCAAATTCGAGAAGGCGAGTGAAGGCAAGGCCGACGCCCTGATTATCGATCTCGAAGACTCCGTCGTCGCGGAGAAGAAGGACGAGGCGCGCAGGTTGACGCTCGCGATGCTTCAGGGTCGCCGCGGCCCGCATCAGCTCTATGTCCGCGTCAATGCGCTCGACGCCGGCATGACGCTCGTCGATCTCGCCGCGGTCATGCCGGGCGCGCCCGACGGCATCGTGCTGCCGAAATCACGCGGCGGCGACGACGTCCGGCAGGTGGCGCTGTGGCTCGACGCATTCGAGGCAGCGGCCGGCACCACGGTGGGCTCGACCCGCATCGTCTGCGTCGCGACTGAAACCGCTGGCTCGATCTTCGGCCTCGGCACCTACAGGGATTGCTCCCCTCGCCTCGCCGGCCTGATGTGGGGAGCCGAAGATCTCTCCGCCTCGCTCGGCGCCACTGAGAAAGCAAGCGGGGGCGTGTTCCATAGCCCCTATCGGCTGGCGCGCGATCTCTGCCTGATGGCGGCAGCCGCAGCGGAGGTCGCGCCGATCGACACCGTCTATACAGACATCGACAATCTCGCGGGTCTCGAGCAGGAGACGCGCGCCGCCCGGCGCGATGGGTTTTCCGCAAAGGCGCTGATTCACCCAAAACATGTCGACGTCGTCAACGCCGCTTTCACGCCGACCGACGCCGAGCGTACCTGGGCGGAGAAGGTGATCGCGGCCTTCGCCGACAATCCCAGTTCCGGCACGCTGCGCCTCGACGGCATGATGATCGACAAGCCGCATCTTCGCGCCGCGAAAAAGATCCTTGGCCTGCCTTAGGACCTGATCCCAATGATCGTTCGCCAAGCCGCCAACATCCTGGAGATCATGGAATTCTTCGCGCAGGCCAGGAAGCCTGCGACACTCGCGGAGATCGCCGATCATTTCGGCTGGCCGCGCTCGTCGACCTTCAACCTGCTCGCGACCCTGTCGGAGAAGGGCTATCTCTACGAGCCGCGACGTCGGGGCGGCTACTATCCGACGCCGCGCTGGCTGACACTGGCGCGGATGGTCTCGGAGGTCGAGCCGCTGCCGCCATGGGTGCATGCGCTGATCTCCGAGCTTTCGGCGGAGACCGGCGAGACCGCGTCCATCGTTGCGCCCTCGGGCGTCATGGCTGTTTTCATCGACGTTGTGGAATCGCAGGCCGCGATCCGCTACTTCGCGACGATCGGCCACCGCATTCCCATCCATGCGAGCGCCAGCGGCCGCGCGCTGCTGCTGCAATATTCCAAGGAAGAGCGCGACCAGCTCTATCGCAAGATCGAGTTCAGGCAGTATGGCGCGTCGACGCCGATCAGCATCGAGGCGGTCGAGGTGGAGCTGCGCAATTCGATTGCCCGCGGCTATTGCCAGAGCTTTGGCGATTACAGCCGCGACCTCGCGGGCGCCGCGATCCCGCTGCCGATCGGCGATCGGCGGCTCTCCGTCGTGGTCGCCGGACCGGAATTTCGCATCGGCCCCAAGGTGCCCGATGTTGCGGCGCTGATCGCAAGGACGGTCGACCGGCTTCGACCGAAGACCGCCGCGTGAGCCCTGACCTTAGTCGAACCCCTGAACGGGTGGCGTCGAAGTCTGCTGCGGCTGAGCAGGAGATGCCTGAACCGATGGATTGCTAGCCGGCCCGATTTGAGCGACACGGCCATTGGCTTCCATCGCCCGACTACTGGTGGGACCGGGAGCCGCTGAGCTGGGCGTCGGGGCCACTGGGGCGGGCGCTGGAGGTGCCGAACTCGGGACACGACTAGCTTCTCTGCGCGGCCGCTGCCGGCTCGTCGCCGAGCGAGAGCCGCGCAGGCCCCATGAGCGCGCGATGGAAGGACCAGCGGCGTAACCAACGAAGGCTCCAGCCACCGCACCGATCGGCCCGAGCACGACAGCACCGGAGACGGCTCCCAATGCCGCATCGCCTGCGCGTTCCTGCGCAACGGCGCCGGCGGGCACCAGCACGAGCATCGCGACCACGGCCATCAAGGATCTGTTCATCGGAGCGCCTCCCTCACGGGAGATCACTTCTTACGCAAATATGGCGGCAGGACGTTTGTTTATTGCCCAACACAGGGCAATCGACCGATGGAACTCCGGCAATCAGGAAACTTCCGCCGGGATGGTTGTGCCGACGGAGGCGGCTCAACTCTCAGACGATCTTGATCGACATATCCGGCAGGCCTTCGAGCTTGCATAGAAGCACGTCGCCCTTCACGACGGGGCCGACATTCTCCGGCGTGCCGGAATAGATGATGTCGCCCGCCTTCAGTTCGAAGGCTTTGGAGAGCTTTGCAATCTGCTCGGCGACGCTCCAGATCATCTTGCTGAGATCCGAACTCTGCCGCACGGTCCCGTTCACCGCCAGCGAAATCGCGCCCTTCTCGAAATGGCCGGTCTTGCTGGCCGGATGGATCGGGCCGATCACCGCCGCATGGTCAAAGCTCTTGCCGATCTCCCACGGCTTCTTCTCCGCGGCCATGCCGTTCTGAAGATCGCGCCGGGTCATGTCGAGGCCGAGCGCGTAGCCATAGACGTGATCGAGCGCCTTTTCCGGCGAGATGTTGCTGCCGCCGGATTTCAGCGCGGCAACGAGCTCGACCTCGTGATGATAGTTTTTGGTCAGCGACGGATAGGGATGCTCGGCGACCTCGCCGATCGCGACGTTCTGGATCGCATCGGTCGGCTTCTGGAAGAAGAACGGCGGCTCGCGGTTCGGATCCGAGCCGCGCTCGATCGCATGCGCGGCATAGTTGCGCCCAATGCAGTAGATGCGGCGAACCTGGAACACATCCGTCTCGCCGACGATCGGGATCGTCGTCATCGGCACCGGGAAAATCGGCTTCGGCCCCGCTTGCGCGGCGGCCGGCGCCGCCTCGGTCATGGTGGCGGCCGCCGTTGCCGCAGCCGCGGTCGCAAGCAGGTCGCGCCGCGAGGGTGAGGAGGTTTTTTTCATGTTTTATGCTCCTGTGGGGCAGTCAATTGGGCCGACCGATGGAATAGTGGATCAGGCCCCTCCCATCAACGCCCTTGACGCCGATGCGGCCGCGCACTTCTGGCAGACGTACGGTATGATCGATCCGGAAGACATCAGCGCAGGGGAGCACGACGTGCAACCTCCGCCGCGGCCCCGCCGGAACGGCGTCATCGCAACGCTGTTGCTCGTTATCGCGATATCCCCTGGAGCTGGCGCAAGAGCGCAGTCGCTCGAGCCCGCGCACATGACGGCAATCGGTACGATCGACGCTCGCTTTCAATCCTATAATGTCGAGATGGTCGAAGTGACGGGCGGGCGCTTCTGGAAGCCGTATTCACGCAGCCCGCGAGCAGACGCGCAGATCGCGCGCGATCGCTACAGCTACAGGTCACCGATCGATCTCGCCAACACGCGGCTGCGCAGGCTCGCCAGCGCTCTGGGCCCGGCGTATATGCGCATCAGCGGCACCTGGGCGAACGCGACGTTCTTTGCCGACGCCGACAACGCGCCGGCTGTACCGCCCTCCGGCTTCAACTCCGTACTGAACCGCGCACAGTGGCGCGGGGTCGTCGACTTTGCGCGCGCGGTGAATGCTGAGATCGTCACGTCGTTTGCCGTCAGTGCGGGCAGCCGCAACGCGGACGGACATTGGACGCCCGACCAGCCGCAACAGCTTCTCTCTTTCACGCAATCGCTCGGCAGCCGCATCGCGGCCGCCGAGTTGATGAACGAGCCGACGCTCGCGGCCACGAACGGCGCGCCCCCGGGCTATGACGCAAAGGCCTATGGCCACGACTTCGCGGTATTCCATTCATGGATGCGCCAGCATGCCCCTGACACGCTGATCGTCGGCCCCGGCTCCGTCGGCGACTCGTCCTCGCCGTCGGCAGGCGGTATCCAGACGCGCGATCTGCTCGCGGCTTCCCGACGAAGTCTCGATCGCTTCTCCTATCATCACTACAACACACTCTCGCCGCGCTGCGGCGTCCGGGATGATCCGGCGCGGGCGCTATCGCCAGGTTGGCTCGCGCGCACCGATCGCGCGCTCTCGATCTACCGCAGCCTGCGCGACGAATTCGCACCTAGCACGCCGATCTGGTTGACGGAGACGGCCGACGCCGCCTGCGGCGGCAATCGCTGGGACGCGACCCTCCTCGACACCTTCCGCTATCTCGACCAGCTCGGACGGCTCGCGCGGGCGGGTGTTCAAGTGGTGATGCACAACACGCTGGCCGCGAGCGACTACGGCCTGCTCGACGAGACGACGTTTCGGCCGCGGCCGAACTATTGGGGTGCGCTGCTGTGGCACCGGCTGATGGGAACGACCGTGCTCGACGTCGGCGCAACCAGCACGCCCGACCTTCACCTGTATGCGCATTGCCATCCCAGCACGAGCGGTGCCGTGTCCATCCTTGCGATCAACACGTCACGGAGCGGGTCGCGCAGGTTGCAGCTGCCGATCGCGTCGGAGCGCTACACGCTGGATGCGATGCGGCTACGAAGCTCGACCGCACGATTGAATGGGAGGATGCTCGCCCTCACTGCCAACGACGATCTACCCCCGCTCGAAGCGCACACGATGCCGGCCGGGACGATTTCCCTGGCGCCGAAAACCATCACCTTCCTGGTGATCCCGAATGCCGGCAATCCCGCCTGCCGATGAGGCGGGACCCATTCTCCCGGTCAGCGTTGCCCAAGCACGCTCGCCGCCGGCATGTAGATCTGCGCATAGCCTTCCTTGATCGCAGAAGTGATGCGATCGAGCCGCCGGTCGATGTGCTTTTCCAGCACGGAAACGCAACGCGCCTCATCGCGCGCCTTGAGGCCCTCGACGACGGCGCGGTGCTCGGCCTGCGTGTCGGAGCGGTTGACGCGGTCCATGTCGATCCAGCGCACGAAGCGGATGCGGGCGTTGACGTTGCGCAGCACGCGTAGCATCTCGGCATTGTTCGACATCGCCATCAGCCGCTCGTGAAAGGTCTCATCCAGCTCGACCAGTTCGACCGACGAACGTTCGCCGGGGTCTGGCCCCGTCGCTTCGAGGAACTTGAGCAGCGCGTCGATGTCCTCGTCCCCAGCGCGCTTGACGGCGAGACGGACCGAGGCGATCTCGATCGACTTGCGCAGCTCATAGAGATCGAAGATCTCGTGCGCGTCGAGCTCACGGCAAAAGAAGCCCTTGCCTGGCATGAAGCGCAGGAAGCCTTCAGTGTTCAGGCGATTGAGCGCTTCACGCAGCGGCGTGCGGCTGACGCCGAGCCGCTTTGCCAGCTCACCCTCGTTGAGCCGCTCGCCCGGCTTGAACTCGTAGCTCACGGCCATCGCCTTGAGTTGTTCATAGACGCGATCGACGATGCTGTCCGAGGCGAGTTCCAGATGCTTGTTCATGGGGAGCTTCTCGACCTCTAACCAAACCGGCGCGGCCGCAGTCCGGCATGAAACCACGTGATCATGGAATAGATATCATAAACAGGCAGGCCCACCTCCGCCTGCAATGCAGCAGCGTAAGGTGGCATGTTGGTGCATTCAAGCACGATGGCGCCGACATCAGGATGCTTTGCCACGAGCGCCTTGCCGGCGTCGACCACATCGCGCTCGGCTTCAGCGATATCCATGTCGTCCTTCTCGGCCTTGATCAGGACGCGGAAGAACTCCTTGCCGTTCTCGGTGCCGACCAGCGGCGTGTCCAGCGGCACGCCCACGCCTTCCAGATGGGCCGGCGACAGGGTCGAGCCCGACACCGTGACGAGGCCGACGCGCTTGCCAGGCGGCAAGGTTGCCTGCACCCACGGCACCTGCATCAGCGATGACGTCGCCACCGGCACGCCGACGGCGGCGGCAAGCTCCTTCTGAAACAGCGCGAGGAAGCCGCAATTGGTGGTGATGGCTTCGGCGCCAAGCCGCACCAGATCCTTCGCCGCGTCAATGAAGTCCGGCAGCAGCCCGGCCGCGCCCTTCAGCACGACCTTCTCCGGGCTCGCTCCGCTCACCACGCGATAGAGCACCGGGAACGGCCAGGTGGTGCCGTTGCCCATGTCGCCGGGAATACGGGGAAAGCGCGCTTCCAGCATCAGAATGCCGAGTGGCGCGCCATAGAGCGCCTTGCCGCCACGAGCGATGCGGGACGAGGAATTTTGCGGATAGGTCATGATGCTATCTCAGAGGAAGCGGCTGGGTGCGAACGGTTCAAGCGGAATCTCCGGCGCCTTGCTGCTGACGAGCTGCGCGACGAGGCGGCCGGTGCGCGCGGAGCCGACGAGGCCGATATGACCATGGCCGAACGCGTAGACGACATCGCGCGAGGCGCGGGCATAGCCGATGCAGGGACGGCCGTCCGGCATGCTCGGGCGGTGGCCGAACCACATCTTGATGCGTGAGGCCGGAATGTCCTTCGGCAGCTTCGGAAACATGCTGAAGAGATTGTCGCGCAGGATCTCGGCGCGGTTCCAGTTCGGCTCCGCGTCAAGCCCGGCGATCTCGACCGTGCCGGCGGCGCGCAGGCCCTTGTTGGTCCAGTTCACCACCATCTTGGCGTCGGAGGCCATCATCGAAGAGCGCGGCCCCGTCTCCGGATTCTCGATCATGACGTGATAGCCACGCTCGGTCTCGAGCGGCAGCCGATCGCCGATAGATGCGGTGAGCAGTCTTGAGCGCGCGCCTGCAGCGACCACGGCGGCATCGCAGGCGATCTCGCCGCTTTCGGTCAGAACGGCAATGAGCTTGCTGCCGTCGAGCCTGAGGCCCGTCGCCTTGGCGCGCACCAGTTTAGCGCCGCTGGCGAGCGCATGATTGGCAAGTGCCGCGACATAGGCGCCGGGATCGCGACAGCGTCCGGCCTCCTCGACCACCACACCGAATTCATAGCGTGGATCAAGCTCGGGCTCACGCTGGCGCATCTCGTCCGCAGAGAGCTCCAGCCATTCGACACCGACGCGCTTGCGGATGCGCCAGCCGAGGTCGCCATCGAAATTGGCGCGCGAAAGGAAGACATGCATCACACCGTTGCGTTCAATCAGCTCGGAAACGCCGGCCTCGTCCGCGAGCTTCTTGTGCAGAAGGGGCGCGTCCTTCAGGAGATCGCGCAACGCGACTGCCGTCTTCTCGACGCGCGACTCGCTCCAGCCGGAGAGCAGGTACTTGATCAGCCAGGGCAAAGCCTTCGGCAGGTAAGACCAGCGGATCGCGAGCGGACCGAGCGGGTCCATCAGATAGCCCGGCACCTTCTTCCAGATACCGGGCTCGGCCGGCGGGATCACCGAATGCGACGACAGCCAGCCGGCATTGCCATAGCTTGCCGCCTGCTCGCCGCCGGGCTCACCCGGATCGATCAGCGTGACGCGATGGCCCTCGCGCAGCGCCTCGATGGCGCTGATCACGCCGACCGCGCCGGCGCCGATGATGGCAACGTGGCGGCCAGTCGACATCAGCGCGAATTCTCCTGCGGCACAAAATCCTTGCCGACGGACAACGCGCGCTGATCGAAGATGCAGTGCAGGATCGCAGGCTTGCCCGACGCCAGCGCGCGCTCGAAGGCGGGCGCGAACTCTTCCGTGCGCTCGACGCGCTCGCCATGGCCGCCGAACGCCTTTGCGTACATCGCGAAGTCCGGATTCTTGAGCTGCGTGCCGACCACGCGGCCGGGATAGTCGCGTTCCTGATGCATGCGGATGGTGCCGTATTGCGCATTGTCGATCACGACGACGATCAGGGCTGCGTCGTACTGCACGGCGGTCGCAAACTCCTGGCCGTTCATCAGGAAGCATCCGTCCCCGGCAAACGCCACGACGACGCGATCCGGATGTTGCCGCTTGGCAAGCACGCCCGCCGGCACGCCGTAGCCCATCGAGCCCGAGGTCGGCGCAAGCTGCGCGGCAAAGGCGTGGAAGCGGTGATGGCGATGCAACCAACCGGCATAGTTGCCGGCTCCGTTGCACACGATCGCATCCTTCGGCAGCCGATCGCGCAGCCAGGTCATGACACGTCCGTACTGGAACGAACCCGGCAGCTCGCGCGCGGTCTCGGTCCAGGAAATATAGTCTGCATGCGCCTTGGCTGCTTCGCCCTCCCAGGCCGGCGTCGCCGCGGGCTTCAGCGTCTCGACGGCGGCTGCGAACGCAGCAGGCGTGGCCTGCATCGCGAGCGTGGGCTGATAGACGCGGCCGAGCTCTTCCGAACCTGGATGAACGTGGATCAGCTTCTGGTTCGGCACGGGAATGTCGAACAGCGAGTAGGACGAAGACGGCATCTCCGACATGCGGCCACCGATCAGCAGGATGACATCCGCGCCGGTAATGCGCGCCTTCAGGCTCGGGCTCGGGCCGATGCCGAGATCGCCGGCATAGTGGGAATGATCAGCGTCGATCAGCGACGCCCGGCGGAACGAGGTTGCGACCGGCAGATCGAACCGCTCGGCGAAGCGCGCGATGCCCTTGGCCGCTTCCGCGGTCCAGCCGGAGCCACCGAGAACGACGAGCGGCGCCTTTGCGCCGGCAAGCATCGAAGTCAGCCGTTCGAGATCGGCCGGCGCCGGCCAGCTCACGACAGGCTCGACGCGCGGCGCGTCGGCAACCGCCGCCGTCTCGGTCAGCATGTTCTCCGGCAGCGCGATCACGACGGGACCGGGGCGGCCCTGCATCGCAACGCGGAACGCGCGCGCGACGAGCTCGGGAATGCGATCGGGACGATCGATCTCGACGGCCCACTTCGCCATGGTGCCGAACACCGCTTTGTAGTCGAGCTCCTGAAACGCCTCGCGCTCGCGCATGCCGGTGTCGACCTGACCAACGAAGAGGATCATCGGCGTGGAATCCTGCATTGCGATGTGGACACCATGGCTGGCATTGGTCGCGCCGGGACCGCGGGTGACGAAGCAGATGCCCGGGCGGCCCGTGAGCTTGCCATAGGCTTCCGCCATCATCGCGGCGCCACCTTCGGCACGGCAGATCATCACGTCGATCGGGCTGTCATGCAGCGCATCCAGCGCGGCGAGATAGCTCTCGCCCGGCACGCAGGTGACGCGTTCGATGCCCTGCGCAACCAGCTGGTCGATCAGGATCTGGCCTCCGGTGCGGGCGTTACGAATGGTCATGACAGCTCCCTGAAAGTCTTTGGCGATGCGCTTGAGCGCGCGCCAGTTATGTTCCGAGGTGGCGTAGGACAGGCGGACAGAGCACGCAAGATCGAAAGGCTTCTCATATCCTGCGCAGACATCATGCCCGTCCCCGATGTTTGCAACTATCGGCCGCTCGCGATGATGCGGCGGCAATGATCGAGCGCCGCACCGATCAAATTGTCGCTCGCCTCCGGCGTACGGAACGCCGAATGCGCCGACAGCGTCACGTTCGGAAGCTTGGTCAGCGGATGGCCTGCCGGCAGCGGCTCGACCGTGAAGACGTCGAGGCCGGCATGCCCGATGTGGCCCGAGCGCAGCGCCGCGATCATCGCGTCCTCATCGACCACCGCGCCGCGCGCCGTGTTGATCAGGATGCTCCCTGGACGCATCATCGCGATGCGCTCGCGGGAGAGGAATCCTTTGGTCTCGTCGTTGAGCAGCAGATGCAGCGAGACGACGTGGCTCTCCGCCAGCAGCTTCTCCAGCGTGACGAAGTCGACACCCGGATGCGTCTTCGGCGTCCGGTTCCAGGCGATCACCTTCATGCCGCAGCCGAGCGCCATGCGCGCGGCTTCGGCGGCGATGCCGCCAAAGCCGATCAGACCGAGCGTCTTGCCGGTGAGCTGGAGCGCGTCGCGGCGCAGCCAGTTGCCCTCGCGCATGCCGCGATCCATCTCGCCAAACCCTTTTGCGGAGGCCCACATCAGCGCGATCGCGCATTCGGCGACCGCGGTGTCGCCGTAGCCCTTGATGGTGTGGACGGCGATGCCGTGCTGGCCAAGCTCGTCCGGATTCATGTAGCTGCGCGCTCCGGTGCCGAGGAAGACGACGTGCTTCAGAGCCGCACACTTCGCGGCGATCGCCGTCGGCACCGCGGTGTGATCGACGATCATGATCTCCACGCCGTCCAAGAGCAGCGGCAGGTCGTCGGGCGAAATCGCGGGGTCGCGGTTGATGCCGACCGGGAGGCTATCCTTGCGCAGCAGCTTTTCGGTTACGGCGGCAAGCGTGTCGTTGGCATCGACGAACAGGGCACGCATTGGCTGAGCTTTCTCTTTCCGGGCTAAAAATACAGTATTGCATTTTAAGCTGAATACAGAAATAGTCCAGAAGCCGGGGTTGGATGTCAGGGTAACTGCCCAGGAGAACTGCCATGAATCGCAGGGACGCACTCACCACCGTCGCCCTCGCCGGCGCTGCGATGGCCGCAGCCACCTCGGGCAGGGCCGACACGGCACCAAGCTCCACCCTCGACCGTATCAAGAAGAACGGCGCGCTGCGCATCGCGGTCATTGCCGGCCAGGATCCCTATTTCCACAAGGACCTCGCCAACAATCAATGGTCGGGCGCCTGCATCGACATGGCGAACGACATCGCAGGCAAGCTCGGCGCCAAGGTCGAGACGCTGGAATCGACCTGGGGCAACCAGATCCTCGATCTCCAGGCCGAGAAGATCGATCTTGCCTTTGCCGTGAACCCGACGCCCGAGCGCGCACTGGTCATCGACTTCTCCTCGCCCATCCTGGTGCACTCCTTCACCGTCATCACCAGGAAGGGTTTTGGCAAGCCGCAGACCTGGGCAGAAATCAACAAGCCCGAGGTCAAGATCGCCGTCGACATCGGCTCGACGCACGAGACGATCGCGCGGCGTTATTGCCCGAAGGCGACGATCCTCGGCTTCAAGGAACGCAACGAGGCGATCCTCGCCGTGTCCACTGGACGGGCGGACTGCAACATATCACTCGCCGTGCTTTCGGTTGCGACGTTGAAGAAGAACCCGACGCTCGGCGAGCTCGCAGTGCCACGGCCGTTGCTCACACTGCCGACCAATCTCGGCATCCGCGCTGAGGCCGATCGGCGCTACAAGGATTTTCTCAGCGCCTGGGCCGACTACAACCGCGCGCTGGGCCAGACCCGCGAATGGCTGCTCAAGGCTTTTGAAACCGTCGGCCTCACCGCGGAGGACATCCCCGGCGAAATTCAATTCTGACAGCCGCCTCGTGTGGCAGCAGAAGCGCGCCGACCAGCCGGGTCGATGAGATCGACGCGCGAGCCGGCCTACCGCTGCGTTCCCTCCCCCATTGCCTGGGAGCGGCTAGAGAGAGGGTGCCACACGGCACACTCTCTCGATTGAGTGCGCGACGCTTGCGCGTGGCCAAGCCAAAATCGGGCAGGTTGATGACCCATCGCGTAGGCTCTGCGCGCTCACTGACAAACGAGCACGGGGATTCTCGCCTGCGTCAGCACCTTGTTAGTCACGCTGCCGATCAGAAGCATGGAAAGCCCACTGCGGCCATGCGATGACATGACGATGAGATCGCAGCCCTTGTCCTCAGCTGCGGCGATGATGGCTTGATGGGGATGCCCGCTCTCCACTTGAATCGTCTCGCAAGAAACGCCAGCCGTTTTGGCCGCATTTGCCGCGCGATCCAATACGCTCCTGGCCTGTTCCTTGCGCAGCTCGGCATATGTCGCGACGGCTTCAAGGAACCGCCCTGTCAGTTCTGAAAACGGTTCCACGACGAAGATCACGGATACCTTGGCTCCAAGGGATTTCGCCAGCGCCAACCCACGCGCCACCCCATGCTCCGCCAGCTCCGACCCATCTGTCGGAATCAGAATATGCCGGTACATGCCTCACCTCCCGATTGTCCGAACCATCCCTGCCTTCTGCAGGTTGAGCCCGCGTTCCGGATACCGTCTTGAGATAAATCAATCTATTGCGCGGTGCGGACGGCCGAGCGGCTGGACCGTGCAACGAATTGCAGTCAGCCAGGTTGATTGTGATCGCAAGTTCCGGATTGGAGCAACGTCATGTCGATGACCAAGGTTCCTGCAGCGCTTCTCGTGATTGGTGCGATATCGCTCGGAGCACCCGCAATGGCTGCCCCGATCACACCCTTATCCACGAGCGCCAAGCCGATGGTGCAGGAGAGTGACGTGGTCCAGGTGCGCTGGCACTGGGGCCGTTGGCACGGCGGAAGCTATCGGTGCTCCCCCTATTGTCGTTGGGGCGGTTAGTACTACTGCATTTCTCGTGCGAAGGCCCGTTGTGAATGCGGGGCCACCTTACGTGATCGCGGATCTCGCTTCCGCCTTCGCTCGCTGAACTATCCAAGCTACGAGGCAGGGCGATCTGTTCAACCTGCCTGCATCATTGTGTTGTCGGTGGCCGGGGCGGATCGCCCCTCAAGCTCCGCCCACAGGCGGAAGCGCTCGTCCACGTTGAGGCGAGCTATCTGGAACGGCCGGTCGAAGATGGCGAGAGATTCCTTGCCGAGTTCGAACCGCGGCCAGACGTCGCTTGTTTCAGGCGCACCGGTCGCGATGAAGCGCAGCATGGCGGCCTGAAGGCGCGTGGCGACCTCGATATCGCCAGGTGTCATCGGGCCACCCTTGCGCCGGAGGATGGGGCGATCGACGAAGTCAGGAAAGTGCGCCCAGACGCAGGCATTGTCCGCGCCGTGGGTCGGCCCTTGCGACAGGAAAGGCTCCAGCGCGGGACGATGGTCGAACCGGTTCAGCCAGACAGCACCACCGGCCGCACTCTGATGGCGCGCAATCACGGCTAGCGGTCGATGCCAGAATGCATCCGACAGCAGCGCCTCGTAAGGATCTTCATCGGGACGCGCCGTCGCGCGATAGCAGCCGAGCAGGCGCTCGAAGCCGGCATCGCCAAAGGACGCGCGGACGTGCCGCTCGGTGACGCGGATCATTGCGGCGGGCGGCGTGCTCTTCAGGAACATCGCCATCTCGTCGCGGCAGGAGCCGAGCCAGAGCGGGACATCGCGCAGCGCGCCATCGGCGATCGCCGAGATCGGATCGCGCGGGATCACCACACCGTCCAGCACCGGACCGAACACGGTCCCGGCTTCCGTTTCATCCGCCAGCCTGCGACCAACGCTCTCCACCGCTGCGAAGAGCTGAGGCAGCGGCACCGTCGCGATGGCGCTCGCATCGTTTTCGATCTTGAGCTCTGCGATCACCCGCCGCGTCACCTCATCGGCATGCGCTGGGTTCATGATGCCACGGCCCGGTGCACTGAAGGCAATGGCCTGCGCGAACTTGCCCTGCGCCTGAGGCAGGGTGGCCAGCGCGATCACCATCGACGCGCCGGCGGACTGGCCGAACAGCGTCACCGCATCGGGATCACCGCCGAAATTCGCGATGTTCGCACGCACCCAGTCGAGCGCAGCGAGCGCATCGGACATTGCGAGATTGTTGGCCTCCGACAGCCTACCACCGAAGCGATGCAGTTGCAGGAAACCGAGCGGACCGAGCCGGTAGTTGATGGTGACGATGATGGCCGGCCCTTGCGCGGCGAGGAAGCCGCCATCATAGTCGGCGCCGCCGCCGGTGACGAAGGCGCCGCCATGGATGAAGAACAGCACCGGCAATGGTCGATAGGCCGCCGCCGGTGCAAAGATGTTCAGGCTGAGACAGGTGGGCTCGTTCGCATGATCGAGATGACCGGGCTGCGGCGCGTAGGCGCCGTAGGCCGTACAGGCGATCGGCTCCGACCACGCGCGCGGCGGCACTGCTTTCGCAAAGCGCCGTGCGGTCGCATAGGGCACGCCCCTGAAGGCGCGCACCCCGCCCTGTTCGAGGCCGATGACCGCCCCGCTCGTGGTCGAAACTGCCTGCGTCAGCATGTGAACCTCACCTCTGCTCTAACCGCGCCGCTTTCCGAGATCGGCGATATCGACCGTGTGCGTCTCGCGCGCCGTCGCAGCGGCCGCGGCCGAGATCACGCAACAGGCGCCGACGAAGATCGCGACCGGGATCCACCCGTTCGGCCCCTCGCCGACCAGGCTGGCGCTCACCAGCGGCGTGAAACCCGCGGCGAGGAAGCCGAGCTGCGTGCCGATCGCGGTGCCGGAATAACGCACGCGCGCCTCGAACATCTCCGCATAGAACGACGGCCAGATCGCGTTCGGGGCGGCATAGACGACGCCGGAAAGGATCATCGCGGCCGCGAAGATCGCGATCGTGTTGCCCGATGTCACCAGCATGAAATAGGGGAACAGCAGCACCGCGCAACCGAGCACGCCGCCGATGAACACCGGCTTGCGGCCGATCCTGTCGGCGAGCAACGCCCACAGCGGCTGGGTGATCAGCGCGGTGACGTTGCCGAGCACGCCGGCCCAGAGCATGGTCGGGCGCGCCACGCCGAACTTGCTGGTAGCGTAGCCAAGTGCGAACACGGCGGTCATGGTGCTGACGGTGGCGATCAGCGCGCAGACGATCACGCGAAGCACGTCGGGCCAGTAGTCGCGGAGCAGCGCGATCACGGGGAAGCGTGCGACCTGCGCCTTGTCCTTGATGTCTTCGAAGACCGGCGTCTCCGGCATGGTCCGCCGCACGAGATAGGCGACCAGCAGCACCAGCGCGGAAAGCAGGAACGGAATGCGCCAGCCCCAGCTCATCAGCTGATCTTCCGGCAAGCTCGAAACCGGGATGAACACCAGCGTTGCCAGGATCGCGCCCGCCTGCGTGCCGCTCAGCGTCCAGCTCGTGAAGAAGGCGCGGTTGGAGTTGGCGGAATGCTCGAGCGTCAGAGAGTTGGCCCCGCTCTGCTCGCCCGCGGCCGACAGGCCCTGCAACAGCCGCAGCAGGGTCAGGATGATCGGCGCGGCATTGCCGATCGCCTTCGCATCCGGCAACAGCCCGATCGCGAGCGTCGAGCCGCCCATCAGGACGAGCGTGAACAAGAGCACCGTCTTGCGCCCGATGCGGTCGCCGAAATGGCCGAGGATGACGGCGCCGACCGGACGCGCGATATAGCCAATGCCGAAGGAAAGCAGAGCGAGCAGTGTCGCCGTCGAGGGATCGACATTGGCGAAGAACACTTTTGGAAAGATCAGCGCGGCGGCAGTGCCGTAGATGAAGAAATCGTAGTATTCGAGCATGCTGCCGACGAAGCTGACGAGCGCGGCGCGCTTCGGCAGCCTGGTCTGCGCGGCTTCCTTTGCGACGGGCGCGTTCAGCGATGCGGTTGACGTCAACGTCATGAAAATCCTCCCCGTGTGATGTGCGGCAGATCCCGCGTCATTGCCGGCGACCACGTTGGGTTGCGCCGGAGCTGCGGTGACTTGCCGTCACCCTCTTTCCCTCATAATGTACGAACTAGTACGTTTACGCAAGGCCGCATCGAAGCCGTGCCCGGAGTTGCGAAATTTGCCTTCACCTTCAGGGTGATCCATACGACTTGGCGGGAGAAACAGTGATGCTGAAGCGCATGCCCCCCGCCCATAAGCGCACCAACGACCCCGAGCGCACCAAGCGCGACATCATCGAGGTGGCGACGCAGGAATTCGCCTCCGAGGGCTATTCCGGCGCGCGGGTCGACGCGATCGCGGCGCGGACCCGCACCTCCAAGCGGATGATCTATTACTACTTTGGCGGCAAGGAGCAGCTCTATCTCGCGGTGCTGGCGGAAGCCTATCGCAACATCCGCGCGCTGGAGGACCAGCTCGACATCCAGCGCTGCGACGCGCGCGAGGGCTTGCGGCGGCTGATCGAGGCGACCTTCGACCACGACGAGCGCAATCCGAACTTCATCCGCCTCGTCAGCATCGAGAACATCCATCATGGCAAGCATCTGAAGCAGAATCCGCAACTGCGCCAGCTCAACGCCAGCGTGATCGCGACGCTCGATGGCATCCTCGCCCGCGGCCGCAAGGAAGGCGTCTTCCGCAACGACGTCGACGCCGTCGACCTGCATCTTGCCATCAGTTCCTACTGCTTCTTCCGCGTCGCCAACCGCCACACCTTCGGCGCCCTGTTCGACCGCGACCTGAGCGAGCCGAAAGTGCTGGCCAAGAGCCGGACGCAAATCGTGGAGATGATCTTGGCGTGGCTGGGGGCGAAGGCGAGCGAATAGCAAGGCGGCCTGGCCGCCCGTTCGGACGGCTCGCGTCGGGTCGCGAGAGCTTCCAAATCCCAACTGTCACTCCCCGCCACCGGGTCTCGCCTTCGGCGAGCCCGATAAAGGCTTTGGCAGGGAAACTGGGGCGCGTACTCATAGCCTACGCCGCAATCGGGACGCGTATCAGGTCCGAGAAAGGCCGATTCCGTTGAAAAAGGGCGGCAGTAATCCGATGTATTGGCGTCAGCGGCGATGCGGCCGAGCGGCTGTGTCG
>NZ_JBANBA010000135.1:0-21487 GCF_059803475.1 Bradyrhizobium sp. UFLA05-89
ACGAAGAGCTGGCCTGCAATCGAACAAAGAGCTGACCAACCACCTTGACACACCAACTCCCCATGTGAGCAATCCAGGCTGTCTCCGTGGTGGCAGTCTGGATTGCTTCGTCGCAGGGGCTCCGCGTAATGACTGCGTTGCCGGCCAGGGGCACTAGCCGCCGTGCCGCAGCACCTCGATGGGATCGAGCCGCGCGGCGCGCCAGGATGGGTAGAGCGTTGCGAGAAACGAAAGCGTCAGCGCCATGATCAAGACCGCGGAGGTTTCTCCGATCTCGACCTCCGCAGGCAGCTTCGAAAGAAAGTACAGCTTGGTCGGAAACAGTTCGGTTCTGGTCAGCCAGGACATGAACTGCCGGATCGATTCGATGTTGAGGCAGGCCAGAAGCCCGACCACGAAGCCGATCAGCGTACCTGCCACGCCAATCGAGGCGCCGGTGATCAGGAAGATCCTCATGACCGAGCCCCGCGAGGCACCCATGGTTCGCAGGATCGCAATGTCGCTGCTCTTGTCTTTGACCAGCATGACGAGGCCCGACACGATGTTCAAGGCAGCCACGAGGACGATCAGGCTCAGGATCAGGAACATCACGTTGCGCTGGACCTGAAGCGCGCTGAAGAAGGTCGAGTTGCGCTGCCGCCAATCGACCAGGAAGATCGGCCGGCCGGCAGCCTCCATCACGCTCCTGCGAAAGGTGTCGACGCGATCCGGGTCGGTCGTGAACACCTCGATCGCCGTGACATCCCCGCTGCGGTTGAAGTAGGACTGCGCCTCTGCGATCGGCATGAAAATCATGCTCGCGTCGTACTCCGACATGCCGATCTCGAACACAGCCGTGACCTTGTATTTCTTGATGCGCGGCATGACGCCCATTGGCGTCACCGCGCCGTGCTGCGCGACGAGCGTGATGGCATCGCCGGCATGCAGTGAAAGCTGATCGGCGAGTCCCTGGCCGATGGCAACGCCCTGATCGCCATCAAAATGTTCGATCGAACCCTGCTTGATGTTGCCAGCGACCGAAGCGAGCTTGTTGAGATCGGCGGCGCGGATCCCGCGCACCAGAACGCCGGAGGCGTTTGCGGATGATGCCAATGCCGTCCCATCAACGACGGGCGCAGCCAGCCGTACCCCCTTCAACTGGTTGATGCGTTCGGTCACATCGTTCCAGTCGGTCAGAGGTGATTCCAGCGGCTGAACCAGAACATGCCCGTTAAGGCCAAGGATCTTGTCCAGAAGTTCTTTGCGGAAGCCGTTCATGACCGCCATCACGATGATGAGCGTCGCTACGCCCAGCATGATGCCGAGAAACGAAAACCATGCGATGACCGAGACGAAGCCTTCCTTGCGTCGCGCACGCAGATAGCGCGCGGACAGCATCCATTCGAATGGCGCAAAGGGAGCGGTCTTGAGCGGCGCTGTCATGATCCTCAGGGCTCATCAGATTTGTCATTCTGTCCGGTTGCAGGCGGTTTGGCGACCTGGGATCCTCGGGCAAAAAGCGGGCGCGTGGGAGAGGCATCGATATCATCGCGGCCATGACCTCGGACGTCATTGCTTTGCGCCGCGGGACTATTCACGTTGAGAATTCAAGATACTGGGAGGATATCCGATGACTCCGCTCGAAAGACTTCACGCGATGAGGATGCCGTTCGCGGAGCTCATGGGGGTGCAATTCGTCGCGGCCGAACCCGATCGCGTGGTGGCGAAGATGATGGTCAGGCCCGACCTCTGCACGCTCGGCCATATCGCGCATGGCGGCGCCATCATGGCCTTTGCCGATTCCGTCGGGGCCGCCGCGACCGTGATCAACCTGCCGGCGGACGCCAAGGGGACGACGACGCTGGAGAGCAAGACCAATTTCATCGGCGGCGCGAAGGAGGGAACTACAGTGATCGCCACGGCGACCCCGATCCACCGCGGGCGGCGGACGCAGGTCTGGCAGACCCGGCTGGAGACCGAGGACGGCAAGCTGGTGGCGCTGGTGATCCAGACCCAGATGGTCCTCGTATAATTACGGGGCTCTGATTTCATTAACGAATTGGTCGATTGCCATGCCTCTAACTTGGGCGAGTTCCCGTCTTGCAAACCTTGTTGCGTCGCACAATATAGGAGGCCTAGGGATTCGAACGCCTCCTCGAGGGACACCAAGAGGAGTTTTGACGTGCCACTTGAAGAAACCATCCGCACAGAGTCCGTGCAGGGTTATGTGCGGACCCTGATCCAGCAAGAGGAATTGCCGCTCCTACGGGATCATCTGCTGAGACTCGATCCCGAGAGCCGGCACGACCGCTTCAACGGTTTTCTCGACGACAGCTTCATCGAGCGTTACGCCGCCCGCTGTGCGGACGATGGCACCGTGATCGTCGCCTACATCGTCGACGGCGTGGTCCGCGGAGCGGCCGAGCTGCATCCGCCGGAGGGCGATTCGTTGCCCGAAGTGGCGTTCAGCGTGGAAGCCTCGGCGCGCCGCCAGGGCGTCGGCACCGTGTTGTTCCGACGCCTGATCGCCGAAGCGCGCTGGAAGGGTTTTGGGCGCTTGCGCATCACGACGGGCGCGGAGAACCACGCGATGCGGGCGCTAGCGAAGAAGTTCGGCGCGCATCTGACATTCCGGCACGGCGAATCGACCGGCACTATCGATCTCACCAAGACGCCGGAGGCGGAGCTGGCGGATCTTGCTGCTGCGCCGTTCAAGGCCGGCCGCGCGCTGCTGAGCTTCAACAGCACATGGTGGAAGCTGTTTTCCAGCATGTACGGCAATCGCGCCGCCTAAGCACAATCCGCGAAGGTGTGCGGCGGTTTTGTGAAAAGGCCGTGCACAAGCAGAGAATAAAAAAGCGGACCGGCGAGGCCGGTCCGCTTTCGAATCTTCAGAGTCCAGAGCGCTTCAGGTGCCGGTACGCTTGTCGTTGCCAAAGCGGCGCACGACGCGGCGCTCGACCACCACCGAGCGCTGCGCGCCCTGTTCGCCGGCGATCACGCGCGTGGCGGTGATACGGCTGTTGGTACGGGCCTGCTTCTTCACTTCAGCCTGCACGACGTCGAGCGGCATGCCCATCAAGGACGCGGCGATTTCGGCCTGCTGCTCCTGATCGTCCGTGATGCCGATCGCGGCGAAAATCGCCTCGTCCAAGGTCGGCGGATCGTGGCGGACGCGCCGCGTACCGTATTTGGTATTCCAGTCTGCGCTCATGGTAGCCTCATTTCGATCCGGGATACCTAGTGCCGCCTATGTTGCATTGCAATATGAATTTGGTGTGGCATCTCAGTTATTCGCCCTTTGCATTGATGTGTGATGTCAGGGCGGTGACGGTTGACTGGCGTCGAGCGCGATCTTCGGCTGCGGCCAGCGCTTCAGTGCTGCATGGCCGGCCTCGGTCAATCCGTAGATTCCCCGCTCGGCCCGTGCGAACCAGCCATAGACGTTGTGCAGCAGAATCTTGCCGGCATCAGGACACCGCACGCGCAGATCGCGCACCGGCCGCGGGCCATCGGCGAGCGCTGAGGCACAGGCCAACGCCTGCTGGCGATAGGCAGTCATGATGGGTGCGCGCGTGCTGCCGCCGAGGACCGGATCGCCCTGGCGGCGCTGGTGCTCGGCGACGAGCCGCGAGCGCTTCTTCGGCTCACGGCGCGGCGCCGCGGTCGGCGGCTTCACCAGCACCTCGACCTGGCCGCGTTCGGTGACTCCAAGCATGCCGAAGCCGAGGCGGCGGCAGAGATTGCGATAGCGCGCATCGCTCTCGCGCCCCTTGCCGCGCGCGGACATTTTTGCGGCGATCCAGATCTCGTCGCCGGCCGGGGCGCGATCGACAGCCTGCAAGATCAGCTCGAGATTGAAGGCGAGCTTGAGCTCGCCGATCACCACGACAGGCGGATCGCCGGCGCTGAGGCCAACGAGATCGCAGCCGCCGATCTCGCCCTTCACGGCGAAGCCGAGCTCTTCGAGGAAGCGTTTGACGGGCAGATAAAGCGCGGTTTCCACAGGCTGTTCCGTCGGAGAATCAGTTGCGGTCAGTCTAGCCCGGATCGGACTCGCTTCTCGCGCCATTTGATCGGGAGCGCCGGCCATGGCGAAGGCATCGCGCCCGCCGGCAAGCACAGCATCCACTTCAAGGGCGGCTCCTGGTGTCGGACTAAACGCGTCCGCTTACCGGGATCAGCGCACCTGTGACGGCGCTGGATGCATCGCTTGCGAGGAACAGGATTACCTCCGCGAGCTCTTGCGGAGTCACCCATTTCGAGAAATCAGCATCCGGCATGCTGGTGCGGTTGGCTTTGGTGTCGATGATCGAGGGCAGCACGGCGTTCACCGTGACCTTGCCCTTCCACTCGTTGGCGAGCGCCTCGGTGAGGCGGTGCACGCCGGCCTTCGAGGCTGCGTAGGCGCCCATGCCGGAGCCGGCCTGGAGCGCGCCCATGGCACCGACATTGACGATGCGGCCGGCCTTCGAGGCCGCGAGATGAGAGAGCGCAGCGCGCGAAGTGTTGAGCGCGGTCAGCACGTTCAGCGCGTACAGGCGCTGCCAGGTCTTGATCTCCCCGTCGCCGACGGTCTCGTAGGCAAAGCCGCCGGCGATGTTGATCAGTGCATCGAGCCGGCCGAAATGTTTTGCCGCCGCCGAGACCGCCGTCTTCGCCTGCGCTTCGTCCGAGAGATCGACCCCGCCGAGCTCGATAAGCTGTGCGGTCGCGACTGCCTGAGAAGGCGCGTAATCGATGCCCGCGACGCGCGCACCGCGCGCCAGCGCCGTCTCCGCCACCACCTGGCCCAGCGCCCCGAGCGCACCGGTCACGACAATGACTTTTCCCTGCACGATGCTCTCCGTCGGTTTAATGCGCGCCGACTATTGCGCGGAGCGAATTGGACTTGCAATGGCGGCAGCTTCAAGGCTGGGCTATAGATGCAACTTTAGATCGTGGAGGAGGTCGTTTCATGTCTGACGTTTTGCCGACCATCGAGTTTCCCGCAGCGATCGTCGATCTAAAATACCCGCTGATGCGGCTTCGGCAGGCGTTGGACGGGAGAGGCCCGGTGCGCATCGTGGCCATGGGATCATCCTCGACCGCCGGACGAGGCGATGTCGTCCCGTATCCTTATCGACTCGAGATGTATCTGCGACAATATTTCAAGGACGTCGTCCACCGGCCGGACATCCGGATTGACGTGCTCAACCGGGGCCGGGGCGGAGAAGAGGCGAACGAAGAACTCGGACGCTTCGACGCCGATATTTTCCATGATGATCCGGCACTGGTCATCTGGCAGGTTGGAACGAACGCGGTCTTTCACAACGACATATACGACGTGGACGTCGTTGCCGGGAACATCAGGAAGGGCCTGGCGCAATTGCGCGCTCGCGGCTTCGAGGTTCTGGTGATTGATCCGCAGTATACGACGAAGATGCTCTGGGATGATCGAGCCGAGCTCTCGGACAAAATGGTCCGGCTGATACGCGATGCCGCCAATGAGGCCGAGGTCAATCTGTTTCAGCGATGGGCGCTCATGCGGCATTGGCACGTGCAGGACAACGTGTCGTTCGAGCAATTGATAGACAGGAGCGATCCTGACAAGCTGCATCAGGGCGACTGGAGCACCCAGCAGATCTCTTTCGCTCTCAAGGACGCCATCATCAAGGCGACCGGCCTGACGGCTTGAGAGGGGCCGCTGTGGCTCACGCTTGCAGATAGCGCTCCTTCAAAACGGTCCGCTCGGCGGCCCCGAGCTTGAGTCCATTGCGCAAATAGGTTTCGAGGTCGCCATAGTCTGCGCGCACGGCTTCAAAGCCGGCGTTGAGATAGGAGGCCTCTACCGAGCCAATCGCGTCGCGGACGTCCTGCGGCAGTTCGGATGCTGCCGATGGATCGCGGCGATAGAACTGGTTCGTCAGGAGATAGTCTTCGGCGATGATATCGTCAGGCACGCCGAGCGCATGAAGGATCAGCGCGCAGGCGAAGCCGGTGCGGTCCTTGCCAGCCGTGCAGTGGATGACGAGCGGAGCGCGGTCTTCGAGGAGATGCCCGAACAGCGCGCGAAAACTGTGCGTGTTGTGGCGAACATAATTGCGGTAGGACTCGCGCATGATCTCCAGCGCAGCCGGTGCAGTCAGCGTGCCTTCGGCCATCCGCGCCTTGAGTGCGGCCACCACCGTCGGCTCGATCGGCAGCGAATGCGTGGTGATCTCGCGCACGCCGCACAGCGCGTCCGCGCGCTCGTCGACGCCGCGGAAATCGAAGGCGCTCCGCACGCCGAGGGCGCGGACGATCTCGACATCGGTCTCGGTGAGGAGGGCAAGATGATTGGAGCGGAAGAGGTGCCGCCAGCGCGTCTGCCGGCCGTCGGTGGTCGGGTAGCCACCGAGGTCGCGAAAATTGCTGGCGCCTTGCAAGGCGAGGTGGCGGGCAGGGGAGTCTGACATAAGATCAGCCTGGGCTATGTTGCCGGCGGAATCGGCTGCGCGGCTCGCGCGATATACTTGAACTCTATTACAGGGGGCGAACATGGACCGGCACCAGGCCATTATTTTGGCTGTCGCCGTCGTGGTGGCAGGTGGAACCTTGAGCGCGACGGGCGCGGTGGCGCAGACGTTTCAGGGCTATCGTTGCGCTGACGGTACGCAGTTCATCGTGGCATTCTACGCGGACGACAGGCGCGCCTTCGTGCAGATCGACGGCGGCGCCATTCCGCTCGCCAAGCGGCTGACACTGTCGGGCGCGCGTTACTCCGGCGCCGGGATCACGCTCAAGATCGGCAAGACCGTCACCACGGTGAAGCATCTCAAGCGGCCCGTCACAGCCTGCGCACTGAGCTGAGCGCAAGAATCAGAACGAGAATCAAAAAAGGGCCGAAACGATCTCGTTTCGACCCTTTTTCAAAATTCCGCCGGACGCTTGCGAGCGCGAGGCGGTACCGAAGGCAACGCGGGCATCAGCGATCCCATTTCGGCTTGGCTTCCTCGATCGCCTCCTGGTGATACCAGCTACCACTGCAGATCGTCTCGACGACGGGCGGCGAGACATGATCAGCCGGCACCCTGGCCTCACTACTCCGGCGACCGCCGAAAGCCGCGCGGCCCCCGACAGGGAATTGGTAGATCGTGGCCGACCCTTGGCCCAAGTTATTGTTCATCATTGCGGTATCTCCTTCAGCCGGAGCGCTTGACCTCCATGGTGCGCCCGACTCGTTCGCTTATGGTTACTGGGTCACCCCATATTGGCCCTGTGCGTCGAAATGCAAAGTGCTGAAAACGATATCATTGTTGGCCTAATTTATGGGCAGTCGAGCGTCTGCATCGTGCAAGGCAGGTTCCCGGTGACCAACGCTTGGGCCATCTCGAAGGTTGCGGGGAGGTGGCCAAGGACTTCCCGAAAATTGCGAGCAATTGACGCTGCTTTAGCCGGCGGCCGGGTGCAGTGCGGCGCATGCCGTGAAATCGGGCGCTTTTTGCAGGTTCTTTGCGGTGCGGGGTAACGTAAAGGTGCGCTGCTTTGCCGCACGCGCCTGTGAATAGCCGGCGAGGTTCGCAGTCTGACGGCTGGTGGTGGAAAACCTCCCGCACTGCGGCGTTTTGGCATGCGAAATGCTTGTAAAGCGCCGGCCGATGGTGGCCGGGTACAACGTGCGGGGGCCACCGGTCCCCACCTTTCGCATCATCTACAGAGAGGCTCAATGACCAAGTACAAGCTCGAGTACATCTGGCTCGACGGATATACGCCGACTCCGAATTTGCGCGGCAAAACTCAGATCAAGGAATTCGCGTCGTTCCCGACGCTCGAGCAGCTTCCGCTCTGGGGCTTCGACGGCTCCTCCACCCAGCAGGCCGAAGGCCACAGCTCCGATTGCGTGCTGAAGCCGGTCGCGGTGTTCCCGGATGGCGCCCGCACCAACGGCGTGCTCGTGATGTGCGAAGTCATGATGCCCGATGGCAAGACCCCGCATGCGTCCAACAAGCGCGCCACCATCCTCGACGACGCCGGCGCATGGTTCGGCTTCGAGCAGGAATATTTCTTCTACAAGGACGGCCGTCCGCTCGGCTTCCCAACGGCCGGCTATCCGGCTCCGCAGGGGCCGTACTACACCGGCGTCGGCTACTCGAACGTTGGCGATGTCGCCCGCAAGATCGTGGAAGAGCATCTCGACCTCTGCCTGGCCGCCGGTATCAACCATGAAGGCATCAACGCCGAAGTGGCGAAGGGCCAGTGGGAATTCCAGATCTTCGGCAAGGGCTCCAAGACCGCTGCCGACCAGATGTGGATGGCTCGCTACCTGATGCTGCGCCTCACCGAGAAGTACGGCATCGACATCGAATTCCATTGCAAGCCGCTCGGCGATACCGACTGGAACGGCTCGGGCATGCACGCCAACTTCTCGACCGCCTACATGCGTGAAGTCGGCGGCAAGGAGTACTTCGAGGCCCTGATGGCGGCGTTCGAGAAGAACCTGATGGACCACATCGCCGTCTACGGCCCGGACAACGACAAGCGTCTGACCGGCAAGCACGAGACCGCGCCCTGGAACAAGTTCAGCTACGGCGTGGCTGACCGCGGTGCTTCGATCCGCGTTCCGCACTCCTTCGTCAACAACGGCTACAAGGGCTATCTGGAAGACCGTCGTCCGAACTCGCAAGGCGACCCATACCAGATCGCTTCGCAGATCCTGAAGACGATCTCGTCCGTTCCGACCGACAAGAAGGCGGCCGCCTAGATCCTACCGGCCCGGACCTTGGGGGCTTGGTCCGGGTTGGCTCTCAAATCCGCCGAGGCCGAGAGGCTTCGGCGGATTTTTGCATTTTGATGACAGTTGGCGATATCGCGCACTGCGGCTGGGGTAACGAAACTTGTCCCCCGCGGACGAAAGCGGGGTACACTCCGCCTCGGATGCGCGCAGGCCGGGGACACGGCTGGTGTTGGAAGGTTTCTACAAGGTACGGTTTCAGCTCGGCGAAGCTGTTGGCCGCAGCGTCATGCATGTCGGCGACGGCAGGATGCTGGGCGGCAACTCGGCCTTTGCCCATATCGGCACTTACGAGAAGGCGGGCGAGGAGGTCGCCATCGTCATCAAGACCGTGCGCCACAATCCCGATCCGAACTATCGCGCGATGGCCGGCACTGATGATGCGACCCTGATCGCGAAGGGCTGGCCGGACGGCGATCTCTATCATTTCAAGGGCGAGCTGAAGGAATTGCCGGGAGTGCCATTCCAGTCGGTGATGATGCCGATCAGGGAGGACGAGGTGCCGATCGCTGGCGGCGTCGGGGAGGGCGGCATCGCCAACGGTCTCTACTCGATCCATCTTCGGATGCTGGATGGCATCGAAGGGGGCCTCACCGGCGTCATGCTGCTCAACCGCGGGCGCATTCTCGGCGGCGATGCCTCGTTCTACTATCTCGGCAGCTACACGGCGGCGAATGGCCGCTGGAAGGGCCAGATCCTGAACCAGGAGCATACGCCGGTCCGCGATGAAAATCCCGTGTTCGGCGGCCGTGAGGTCGGCATCGGCTTCTCCGGCACCTATGACGACGAGCAGGCGGTGCTGGAAGCGACCGCGCTCGCCGGCAAACGCAGCCTGCGGTTGACCGCGGCGCTGAAGCTGATGCATCGCGCCTGATTGGATGTTTTGGAGAACCATGGAAAATACCGTTCGCATGCTCTCGACGCTCGGCCTGATGGGGGCGATGCGCAACCTGTCCGCCGCCTACGAAGCCGCGACGGGTGTCCACATCGACGCCGACTTCGCGCCGACGCAGGCATTGCTCAAGCGCTTACGGGACGGCGAGGCCGCCGATCTCGTGATCCTGACGCGCGAAGGCCTCGACGAGGTCATCGCCGAGGGCCGCGTGGTGGCGCAAAGCGCCGCCGACCTCGCGCGCTCCTATGTCGGCATCGCCGTGGCAGCGGGGCAGGCTCATCCGGACATCGCGAGCGAAGGCGCGCTGCGCAAGACGCTGCTTGCGGCGCGCTCCGTCGCCTACTCGCGGCTAGGCGCGAGCGGGATCTACTTTGCCGAGCTGATCATTCGGATGGGCATTGCAAGCGAGATCAACGCCAAGGCGACCATCGTGCAGCAGGGCTTTACCGCTGAGCGGCTGGTCAGCGGCGAGGCAGATCTCGCCGTGCAGCAGATCAGCGAGTTGAAGCAGGTCGCAGGCATCGAAGTGGTCGGACCGATCCCGCAGGACTTGCAGACGCCGGCGCTGTTCTCGGCTGGCCGCACGACGACGGCGACGAATGCCGAGGCAGCCGATCGGCTGTTGCGCTACCTGGCTTCGCCCGAGGTTGCGCCTGTGTTGCGAGAGTCGGGCCTCGAGCCTTGAATTCGCCAATGCCCGGACGCAACCTGCCGGCCATGCGGAAAGCTCTCTGCGCCATTCTCCTGACCTTCGCGACACCGCTTGCTGCATATGCGCAGTCGGCCGATCTCGTGCTGTGCGATCGGCTGGCGGCCGATCCCAGCGATCCCGACAAACCGGCCGACGTGAAGGGAGTAACCGAGCTTGCAGCCGCCGACATCGCGACCGCGATCAAGTTCTGCAGGACGGCGGCAGGCGGCTCGCGCCGCGCGATGTACGAGCTCGGGCGCGCCTACGCCGCCAATCGGCAGATGGCGGAAGCGATGGCAACCTGGCGCAAGGCGGCCGACAAGGGCTCGAGTGCGGCGATGGTCGAGCTCGGCGTGCTCTACGGCACCGGCGCAGGCGTCGCCAAAGACGAGGCGCAGGCGCGAAAGCTGTTCGAGAAGGCGGCCCAGGCCGGCAATCCCCGCGGCGTCAGCAATCTTGCCGCGCTTGGCGGTTCGCCCGGGGCAGCTCCGGCCGACCCGGCGCGGGCGCGCGAGCTGCTCGGCAAGGCCGCCGAGACCAACGCGGAGGCGCAATATCAGCTCGGCCTGATGCTCGCGAGCGGTGATGGCGGTCAAAAGGACGACGTCGCAGCGCGCGCACTGTTCGAGAAGGCGGCCGCGCAAAACCACCCGGGCGCGCTCGAGCGGATGGGCGCGTTCGCGCAGGAAGGCCGCGGCGGTCCGAAGGATGCGACTGCTGCGAAGGCCTATTATGAGCGTGCGGCAGCGCTGGGCGATGAAGACGCCAAGAAGGCGCTGGAACGTATCCGCTGTCCGTATGCGATCAAGAACAAGCAAGGCCAGCTCGTCACCACGCTTTGCTTCTGAACCGCTCCGGAAATCAGTAGTTCTCGCCAGACAAGCTGTGAAGGAACCCGGTTCGCGTCCCGGTCGTTGAGACCGAAACGAACAGGAGTCGCGACATGATCCGCAAACTGGCGTCCGGCGAATATCGTCTTTATTCGCGCAAGGTGAACCCGAAGACCGGCAAGCGCCGCAACCTCGGAACGTTCAAGAGCCGCGCGGCGGCCGAGAAGCACGAGCGCGAGGTGCAGTATTTCAAGCGGCACTAGAACGCCTTCCCGGACCCAACACAAAAAAATCGAAAACAACCCCATGCAAAGTAGCCGCATGGGACGGTGCGATGGGTTGCGGATTTAACGAAATACGTTGACGCGTCGGGCAAATCAGGGGCATGATGGCATCATCGGAGCGGCACTCGCGGGGGTCGAGGTCATCTGGCACAGCTTCCGGCGCAACGCACGCCACGGGGCGAATCGCCGAAGCGCGCCCTGAACAATCGATTGAAATGCGAAACATCCGAAAAGCCGACCTCTAACGCGATGTCGGAAATTCGCTGCATGCATGCCTGGGACTCGGTCAGCAGCTTGAGCGCCCGTTGGAGACGTAACTCGTTCACGTACCCGGTAAACGATGATCCTGATAGCGCGATCAGGCGCTGCAGATACCGAGGTGAGATGCCTTGGCTGTGGGCTACCGTCTCGACGCTAAGCTCTGGCTCCTGAAAGTGTGCAGCGATGTGGTCGAGGATGGCGCTGTGGCGCGCGGCCACGACCCCGCTCACAGTGCTCTCGCCTAAGGGAGTGCACTCGCTGATCGCGAGCGCAACGAGGTCATGGATGTGAGCCAGGACCGCATCACGCAGCCCGGGGGTGGCCAGAGCCCCGTCCTTGAATGCCGACTGTAGATAAGCCATGAGGAGTCGGAGCGCTTCAGTTCGATGAGGGATCGGTCGCATCGCGAGGCTTTCGACATTCGGCACACGCTCTGCAAGCGCGTCGCGGGGCACGGCCAGACCGAATAGCAATCCGTCGACATAGGTGACGGTGGCGGGCTCCGAATGCAGAATTGCGACTGCGCCGCCGGTGCGAAGCTCAATTTCCCGGTAGCGCTGCGACAGCAGGCTTCTGCCAGGAGAGCAGACGATGATTCCGATCGAGTCGTCACCATCAGCCATGCTCGCTCGCAAGCGCTTGAATTGCATGGGGGAGCCCTTCAGTGCGAGCCTGCGCAACCCTCGGACCGCTTGCAACGTTGCATCGGCCTGAAACGGAACGTCCGACAGAGGCTCGATATCGACGTGGACTATGCCTCGCCCAAAGTTCTCTCGCCATAAAGCGACTCTCATCCGCTCCGGAAGCTCGCGTGTTGAGAATCGATGCGATGCGAATTCGGCTGCGTCCGTGGACATGGGGATCTCCAGCCTTGATAAGACGTCGGGATCAAATGCTGTGACAAAATACTGTCGGTATCCGTGATTTGCAGTTCACGCACTGACTTGCTTTTAGGTCGTGCGCATGAGTCCAAGAAATTGAACCATTGACCTGCTAGTCTCATTCACCTGTGATGGATGTCGATGTGAGCTGGTTCACGTGGTGGCGAGCAAATTACGGCTGCAGTGATTGCGAAAGTCGTGATGCCAAAATCTCCCTTGGGAGGAGTCGGTCGTGATGGCTCTATCTCTCGATCGAATTTACATCTTTTGTAGCACGTGCCGGACCTCATTACCACTTTTTCCCGGCCTCTGGCTCAGTGGTTTCAATGATGCTAGAGTAGAGCTGCGCTAGATCCCCCTTGGGGATCCGACGTGAACGGTCAGTGGGGTTGCGGACTGCCGGCCGTTGATTTGAAGATCGGAATACTGAAATTGGAATGCTTGAGTGCTATTGCCCCGCCCTCGGACACATTTCAAAGTACGTTGGGCATGGTTGCTTTGACGCACTACCCTCCGTTCTTCCCAATGACTCGGAGGCGGGTCTAGTCACAACTGTTGTTGTGCGGGTTCGCTAAGAGCCAGTGAGTGACGTATCGACACGAGAAAGATTTATGCGGATGTGAGCGGCTCACATCTGGTGAGGCCGTGTGGCCGCAGCGTGACCGCAAGTTTGTTTTCAATTTGGCCTTTCGAGAGGTTAGATTGCCATGAAGCCGAACACGCCGTGCAAATATGCCCTGGCGCATTGTTCGATAGGATGGCGCCGTAGCACCCTCATTGTTGCGATGTTCTTCACCGCGTGGATAGCTTTGTTCGCAAGCGAAGCTCGCGCGCAATGCACTGCGCGGGACGTCCTGTCGAGCCGACTGAGGTCCGAGAGAACTCCATTAACGAGTACCCCAAGAAGTCCAATCAGATCTGCCGCCGAAGCTTCGGTGTGGAAGACAATCAAAGTAGGCACCTTCGCGGATCCCTTAGCCCTCACTAACGCGTTGCATGCAGCCGGTTGTGGGATCGGAGACGCGGCCGGGGATATTCTCGCTCGACCAGCTTTTGCTCTTAGTACCACTACAAGAAATGTGAATCTCTTTGCAGTATCGGCGGCCGATCTCGGCTTTCGAACCGGTACTGTACCGCTCGCCGAAATTTATGCCCGCGCTCAACTGCTGGGTTTCGGACTCGCGGCAGCAGAGGTCGCGCCACAATTGCGACTTCAATATTTTGATCAACCGATTGGTGAATTTCTCATCATCGGAATGGAGCCAATCAAGACATGGAAGGGCGAGCCTGTCATTCTAACAGTAGCCAATGGCGGAGCAGGACTCATCCTCATCGGCCAAGATGGCCGTGCTGACACACAAATTTGGGTGGCGTCTCATTTTCTGTTCGTGCGGCCTGATGGAGCCGACTCGCTCGAGGCAGCCGCAACACGACTTACGCCCTGAAAGGAAAAGAGCCGCACTTTGTCTGATTTAAGTGACAGGGAGCTCGTGGATATCGGCATCACTCGCGGCGAGATCGACTATGTGGCCTCACACCGCGGTATTGATCCGCGAGGCATGCGACCCGGCGATTGGCTGCGATACCTGCCAACGGCGGACGGTCAGATTGTGCCTACGGACTTCCGATAAGAGTCATAAGCGGCGGTCTTTGGAGGGCGCGGACTGATGTCGTGTCTATCCCAAAGGGCCCGACACTCGAGCGGCTTTCGTGTTAGTCGGCAGGGGGCCAACCTGCGGACCGCGAGCTACAAGCCTTGCGTGCCCTTTGAAGGATTTGCATGCCCCACAGTGAACAGCTTCACATAGTGCGTCCGGGGCCGGCGCTAAGCTGAGGACGGAAATTTGCGCGAAGCAGGAGTCCTGCGGGTGAATTGCTTTTCCGAGTCCGGAAATTGGGAGCAATGCGTCGTGGAAATAGACTGACCGAACAAATTCCAAGGAGCTTTCCTATGGATTATTTCAGTGAGGATTCCGCACATGTTACCAATGGCTTTTTGCTGAACGAACCAGCCGCGAACACTCACGAAGACAGGACCACTCACAAGCGTTGGGCGAAAGCCGTGCTGGCCTTCTATGCCTGCTTGTTCTTGGTTGGCGCGACCGTGATTGGTGTCCACCAGGTCACAACCACGTCAGGCGGCATGGAACAGCATGCCACCTTGCGCGAAGAGAGTCGATCCAACCAGTAACGCCTGATGCATTTTACAAGTGGGGCATTTGCCGTCATCTCAGCGCGTCCATCGCGCCAAACTCGAAGGAGTCAGGTCATGGCAACCGTGGACTATATTCATACCGCGCCATCGGTTCAGGCGACACGAGACTACGACAGATGGATCACTGCTGGCTATGCCATCCTCGGGCTAATCGCGCTTGCTGCGCTCTATTTTGCGTCGGGCGGTCCGGGAAACGGCGAGGCAGCACTCGCCGTTATGTCGGCTATGCCCTAATTTGAGGATGAATGATGCGAGGGCTTCTCATTCTCTTTGTAGCGTTTTCGATCATGTTGGCCACACGAGGCCAGCATCAAACAGATTTCGTGCCGCGCCCGACCGCATCCATGCCAGCAGTTAACGTGCCCTAGGTCGGATTCCAGCTCACGTCGCCCGCTTGGCTTGGTTGCAGGTGGGAAAGTGTATTGCCAATATTCTCGTCGCGCGGCGACCGGTCGCGAACGCGCCGACCGACTGATTTATCCGACGGTTATTTGCGGGTGTCCGGCGAGCGGTGAGGGATCGAAGTCGGCTCTGGGTAAGCAGGCGAAGAACTCAACCTGAGCAAATCCAGCCCGCTGAGCGCCACTGAGCAGACATCAACGAGAGCTGCGGCAATCGATTTCGCCCCGTGACGATAAACCGGATGGTCTCGGCAGGGCGGCGGTGCTAGGTAGCCTGTTACTCGAAATGGCTTTCCGGGATTTCCTTCGTTGCTGAACTGGCTCTACAAAGTTGAATACGGCGTCAACGATGCGTTCGGCCGCAGCATCATGTGCATGCACAACGGCAAGCTGCTGGGCGGCAATTCCGCCTTTGCGCATCTCAGCACCTATGAGGAGCGTGGCGGTGAAATCATCGGAGAGGTGATCACCGAGCGTCATAACAACGATCCCTACTACAGGCCGCTGATGGGCACTGACGTCGCCGCCATCAGCGTGCGCGGCCGGACCAACAGCAATGGCATCCGCTTCGAAGGAGAGGCCGCTCCGGTACCGGGCGCGATGTTCTGGGCCGAGCTTACGCGGCTCGATGACGATGCGTTGCCACCACGGGGCATTGTCGGAGCAGGCGGTATCGCGAACGGGCTCTACGCGATCCATCTTCGCGCGCTCGACGGCATCGACGCCGGCCTCTCGGGGGGCATGCTGCTGATGGACGGCCGCATCCTCGGCGGCGATGCCTTCTTCTACTACCTCGGTTCGTACGCCTCGGTGGACGGCCGCTGGAAGGGCGAGATGCTCAACCAGGAACATACGCCGGCGAAGGGCGAGAACGCGGTGTTCGGCGGCTATGAAGTCGGGATCGGCTTCTCCGGGAGCTGCACGGCGGACAGCGGCGAGCTCGAAGGCGTCGCGCTCGCAGGCAAGCGCAGCCTGCGCCTTGCTGCTTCGCTCAAGCTGATGCGGCGAGCCTAGGGCGTCGTATGCAGTTCTTCGAATTCCGACAAGCTGTTGTGGTCCCTCGGCGCCTGCCATGAAGCAATCAAACGAAAACACGTCAGACCAGCGTCATATCCCGATTTAGAAAGCCTTAAGGTCTCTCCTTCATATCGCGGGTTCGATGGTGCCATCGGCGCGGCGGATGCCCGGTACCGTCTGGATGCTTGTCCAACGCTCTCGAATACAGATCTCTAACAAAGCCAGCGCGACTAACCGAAGACCTTCGGGGGGCTGCCTCATGGGACGAAGACGCGCGTCGACTTACCAAACCCAACGCAAACTGCTGATTACCCGCGAATGGCGGCGTTGGCTTCAGACTCACTCCATCGATCGCGGGGCAGCCACCGCCCGCGATACGTTGAGGTTCTTTTGCGAACTAGAGGACAAGCGCTCTCCGCTCCTGAAATTCCAAGCGAGGGGGCGAGACAAGTGGAAAATCATCAGCAGCTGGTTGCTGGCTTGCGGCCAGCACGGGGACGGACAATGCCCGCAGTCTTAGACCCCTAAGAGATTGTTGTCTTGGCCAACCACGGAGTGATGAGACTGCGCTCTGCGGTCCCGAGAGGGACGGCGTTGCTGCCCAAAGATCTCGATGTGGCGATCATGATCCGAAATGGCAAAGTGTCGCAGTCGATCCTTGGTTTCGAGCAGATCAAGCAGCTTGCGGCGCGGTGGGAGCCGGCAACCTGGTACCTCCGGGGACTACCTCGGCAGCTATCTCGCGGCCTCGCTGCTGAAGAGGAAGCTTCCGGGACGTCAGCGCTTGCTAGCAAACAACCGCCGCTGCGCAGAATTGATCGCGCTCTCGTTCCAGTCTACTTCCCGCTTCGTTGCCGGCAGATGATGTCGCCTGTCTTCATATTCGCAGTGAAGCGTTCCGTGGATGCCCTGCGCATCTCGCTTTAGAATGGGCCGCTCCCAAATCGGTCCAAGAATTCGTTTGCAGGTGTCATCTTCTTGCATCTGAAGGGCATCCCCAAGGTAATCCGCCCAATCTGTATCAGTTCGTTCCCAACCCGGAACGTGGTGAGCAGTAAATGGCGGGCGTTGCACATTTACAACCCGCAGAGCCATTCGAGATAGTAAGCTGGTCGATGTAGAAGACCGAAACACATTTCATGTCTATTTCAATATGATCAACGGGGGCGAAAAGTGTTTGATGTCTATCGCAACGATAAGCGCGACTTGCTCGTTCTAAGCACCGGTTCTGCGATACCTGTACTGTGCTCGCCAAATAAATGGCGCAAGAGCAGAAGAAGGGTTCTCAAAATCAGCGACGAGATCAAGTCGGCCGTTCAGAGGCAAGGCTATTACGTGCGCAATTTGCGGGTCACCAAGCAGCGATTGATCGAGGTTGAATAGGTCGGGGGCTGATGTCCCCAGGCGCGAGCCTCACCACCAAATCAAGCCACCATCTTCGCGCTCTACCGAGTGCGGGACGGGCTTTTGTTCGAAAGCGCTGTGTCGGTCACATCATGGCCCCGGGGATGAAGCAACGGATGTCGATCCGCAGCAGGTTGCCGAGCGCCCAATAGTAGATGGGCCAGACCATCGTGTGACCTGCGCGGTTCGGCTCCTTGATCACGGCCTCTTCCGGCACGTCCCACCATTGGCTCCTGATGCGCACGCGGTAGTGACCGTCCTTCACGTCCCAATCGGCGTCGGATAGCGCCGTGCCGTCGGCGTCGGAACAGCATGGCCCCTTGGTACTCTTGAGGCTCTCGAACCAGCCGTTGAGTTCGGGGCGGCTATGATCATGCGCGTGCGCCGCGCAGTGCCAAACCAGCAGCGCGATCAAAGCCCTGATAGTGGTCATCAAGAATATCTTCGTCACTGCAATCTCCTTAAAAAGAGATCTGCGCCACGACTTCCGAAATGACTTAGTTCAAATCGCCCGGGTTTCTGATGTGAACAACTTCACATGTTGCGCCGACTCCAGACGAGCTGGGCGGCTCCTAAAATTCCCGGCTGCTGTTAGGTCTGCGATGCGGACACCAGGGTTCAAGTGGCGCGGTCATTGGACGCACCCGTCGTCAGGTTCGGGTCTTGGTTGTGCGCGAACGGATAGGTTGGACGCGGCCGTTGTCACCAATCGTTGCAGGCCGCCGATGTTCTCGCATCGGATCGTTTGGTCGTGACGATGCGCGAATCGCCTTTATCTCCGCGAACGACGCCGTCCAACGCGTCTCTGGTGCGGAAGCGGATTGCACCCAACGGTGATTGCACCTCCAGATAAATCATTTCGCGTTGTGGTTGGATTTTTTGCCGCGAGACCTCTCTCTTTGATTGAAGAACGAAATCTTGCTGAAACAGAAAGCTGCTAACAAGAGGGCAATTCGATCTTCGATTGCATTCGTGTTTCTCATCGGCAGTGCGCTTTCATCGCGAGCTTGCGGTGTGAAGAGGTTGGTATTAGGCCGCAGCCAACGGCGCTAAGTTCAATGCGGAAGTTTGCGATTTCTTTATCCAGAGGCGATGCACCACCATCGTAGGCAGCCTTTGCGCCTTCCCTCTGGTATTCAAAAATACAACAAACGAAGAACAATTCCCTGTCCCCGACCCGCCCACGACGGCGAACTAGGGCTCCACTTCATCAACAGAAATGTAGTGGGTATCAATTTCTCTAGGGGAGAATTTAGCATGACACGTTTTGGGCTAATCGCAGGCATTGTTACCATTGTCACAACTGCCGGGGCATCGGCCGCAGAGCTGCCAACGTTTGAAATGATGGGGTTTCCGATTTCGCAGCACCAGGTTGGGGTGATGGGGTCGGCGAATGTTGAGGAACGGCCAGCCGTTCCCACGCTGACCTTGGCTGGCATGCCTGCTTCTCCAACTCAAATCGCGATCTTGACACCGCGCTCGACAGTACCTCATGCGACGGCCGAGGTGCCGGCACTGACCACTGTTGGTCTCACTGTCAAACGCTATCGCCCATAGTTGCCGAAGATGGCTCAGGCTTCAGCGGAGTGTCCCCCAGCGACTGTTGGACTGGCGAGACAAGAGTTCGCAAAGAAAACAAATCCTATTTCAGAGGTTATGCGCCTCCGAGTGATGTTCGAGAATCATTGCAGTGCGGTGCCCTTGAGCTGATCCGGCAACAGATCCTCATTTGGGCCGATTGGTTGTCTGACGATTTGGATTAACGTCGATGCTCTCTAATCTATTCGCCCTCGCGCTGATCGTATGGGCCGGCGCCGCGCTCGCGCACGATCACAATCGGGCCGATCTGTCGAAGTGGTTCGAGAAGCTTCGTGACGGAAAGGGAGATCTATGCTGCGATGGTAGCGAAGCAATGCATTTGTCCGAGGTAGACTGGGAGATTAGCGGCAACCGTTACCGCGTCCGCGTGCCGACGACGTCCGTGGGCTTTCGGCGCGCGATGGTCGGCGCCACCAATGTCGAAACCGAGTGGGTTTACGTGCCCGACGACGCCGTCATCGACGAGCCGAACAGGGCTAGCGTGGCGCTGGTCTGGCCGCTGTACGGCCCGATGGGTGTGAGTGTTCGCTGCTTCATGCCGGGAACGATGACGTGAAACGCGCGGTTTGTTGTTGCCCACCCTGCGACCACCTAATTGGCGCTGGCCCACTCAGGAGGCAAATGCGAAGAACTCGCTTGAACAAATATGGTCCGCTATTGCGCCGTGTCCGAACCTCGACGAGCCGCGCCACTTCGCGGATGGGCCATAACCAGAATCGCACAAGGCGGCAGACCAAAACGCTATTCGATCACCCGATACTGCTGCGCCGGTCGGCGCAGCAGGAGACGATGTGAGTAACGCGTAGCATCGCCGGAGATCACGAGTTCATCGATATGATCTCACTGCATACATCTGCGACGGCCGTAACCGCGCTTCGGGCGGTCTAATAAGTGTAGAACATCCGTTGGATCTCCTTGGTGTCGGTCGTCTTGGTCAGCGCCAGCATCAGCAAGATACGCGCCTTCTGAGGGTTCAGCGTATCTGAGACAACGAAGTCATGCTCGTCATCCTTGGCTTCTCCATTGCGCGCGACGATGCCGTTCCCCACACGGCTGCTGCGGACGATCACGACACCCTTCTTGCGAGCTTCGTCGAGGGCCGGCTCAACCGCGGGCCGGGCAAGACTGCCGTCACCCACTCCGGCATGCACGATCCCCTTAGCTCCGGCTGCGACGAAGGCGTCGACCGCGACCCGGTTCATGTTGGCGTAGCCGTAGACGATATCGACTTGCGGCAGGACATCGAGACCCGAAACGTCAAACTCGGAATCCACCGTGTGCCGACGTGTCGATTGACGATAGAAGTACGGTTTGTTTCCTTGCATATAGCCGAGAAAGCCGAGTTCGGGGGTGCGGAATGTGTCTGCCGTCGAGGTGTTGCTCTTGGTTACCTCGCGAGCCGCGTTGATCTGATCGTTGAGAGCAACGAGCACGCCCTTGCCGACTGCCTCGTCGCTGCCAGCCAGGATCACCGCGTTGTAGAGGTTGATCGGCCCGTCCGCGCTGATCGCTGTAGACGGCCGCATCGCGCCGACGATGACGACAGGCTTCTTGCTCTTGACGACAAGGTCCAGAAAATAGCTGGTTTCTTCGATCGTATCAGTGCCGTGCGTGATTACAATTCCATCCACGTCGTCCTGCGCGAGGAGGGCGTTGACGCGCTTTGCAAGCTTGAGCCAGTAGTCATTGTTCATGTTCTCGCTGGCGATCTGGAAAACCTGCTCGCCCTTGACGTTCGCCACCGTTTTCAATTCCGGAACGGCGTTCAAAAGGGTCTCTATGCCCACCGTTGCGGCGGTGTAACCGACCACGGTGGTGCTGCTCGCACCGGTGCCGGCGATCGTGCCACCGGTCGCAAGAACCACGACGTTGGGCAGACCGGGGCCCCTCGCGTCCGCGGCTGCAAGACTGAAGAGCAGCACGAAGAGCACGCTCGTTGTCGCCAATATGTGATTACGTAGCCGAAACTGCCACATCTTGAATTCCTTCTCCTAGAAAGCTTCGTCGATTGCGCCCAGTTCGCCCAGCGTATGATCCTCCAGTCGATGCACCCTGTCTAGGGTGGCGACGCTTTCAAATGGTCGAGTTTGGATCACAAGCGGCGGTCGCGGCAAGCACACGCCGGCATCCGGTTTGCCGCCGACAGCTGACATCACAACGGGTTAAGCGCCGTTCGGCCTCGGGCCAATGGGTGAGTTGGGGGGCCGATTCCGTTGAAAAAGGCCGCGGTTGCGACTCAGAGATACCAGTGATTCAGTCTGTCTAGTTGGCAGGACTG
>NZ_JBANBA010000136.1:0-21252 GCF_059803475.1 Bradyrhizobium sp. UFLA05-89
AGACCGCAGCCTCCTTTCTGCGACGACTGCCGCATGCCAGCTGCGTTCAGGACCGAGGTTCAGGCGCGGGCCGGCCAGTCTGCCCGCGTGTACCAGTGCGCAAACTGTGCGAAGGTCATCTGGGACGACTAGGGCCGCCCTCAGCTGGTTTTAGCCGCCTCCGAGCCGTACATAAATCTGCCGCCGCAGTTCAGTCCGGCGCTTCGCGTCCCTGGGCAGTCAACTCATATCGATCGCCATTCTTCCTCAGCCAGCCGCCCTCGACCATGCGAAGTACAAAGATTTCCTGCAGACTGGATGAAAGGCGCCCGGGTGATAGATCTGGTTGTTTCACTCGACCAGATAGCCGTAGAGCCGAACCTGCCGCAGAGTCCTACGCACCCCTGGTGAAAGAACCAACATGCGAATCGTTCAAGCGTCGGCTTGAAAGAGTGTTCCTAAGAATGGCGAGGCACTCCGGGGATGCTTATTGCCGCACGCATTCACCGCTCCCGTTCCAAAACGAATGGCTGCGGTTCTTGACCTTCACCCAGTATTTCTGTCGGGCGCCCGGTGAGGCCGGTCGCCTTGCAGTGGTGACGGAGATAGGCGCGAAACAGGAGAGAAGCATGACCAAGCCACAGGCACACGTGACACCGTCGTTCAGGCCGGAGCTGGATGATACGCAACTACAGAAAGTCGTCGGGGGCATCGACCGTACGCCCATCGCGGCCGGTGCCGAGAAGCAGACACCCATCGCACAAGGTCCCCTAGTGTGGCTGCCGATTGTGCCGGGGTGGAAAAACTGACGCCCCCAAGCTGTTGGCGCACAGTCAAACGGCCCCGCTGAGGGCCGCCAACCCGAACGATGCGGGTTTCCTCCAGCAGCACCTTTCGGCTGGGGCGCCTAAAGCAGACCAAGTCTTGGTTCCTACCTCTTGCTCGTCCTGACACATGACCGAAGGCGGACGGCCGCATTTGCAAAAGTTAATGCTCCAATACCCGTAGCCCGGGCAGGATCGGCTCTGCCGGAATGATCCCGGCAGAAGTGACTCCACGGTCTCGGCCTTCATCCCCATGGTCGAGACCGTATTTTGTGCCGAGGCTTCGGCTGTCGCCCCTCAGCAGCTCCCTGAAATAAAGTCAGCAAGGAGCGGGGGGGAATCAGTTAGCAGTCCCTGCCTTCAAGAGCCGCACATAGGTGCGAAAATTTCGTGCTGAGCACTTGTCCAATGGAAGTCCGCGTTGCCGTCGGGTTGACCATCGACGAGGCATAGGTGATAGGCGCGTTCGCGAATTGGGTGGATGTGGATGCCACGCAGCTCTTTGATCATCATTGAACGGTGATCTGGCTCACAGACGCGGCGTAGGCCTTGCACTGAGAGTGGCCGAACCAGCAAGGATGGGCCTCATGCTGGTTTGGATGGAGAGGGACATGGTCAAAGCGGAAATAATTAAATCCAATCCGACCACGAAGGAAATCTGCGAAGCAGAACTTGAGAGAGCAACGGGCGGTTCAAACTCAAGCGGGACTGGCACGGGCAAAGCCAGTTTCAACCCGTTCTCCATAACACGCAAGATCGACAAGTCATCGCCCGTCTTCTTCGGGCCATAGGCGTCCGATGAGCTGGCCGTCTTTGCGGACCGCGTAGTCGGAGCTAACAGTTAGCACCTGTAAACATGCCAACGCCTGTTAACAGGCGGCCCAGTCAGCGGGCGTTAACAACTAACACGAGTTTATACCCGTCTGATCAGCTCGCGGCGAACGTAGACGGGGCTATCTTAGGCCGTGGCGCAAGCGCCTACCCGCGTCCTATCTTTTACCTATTTAAATGTCGTGATACGATACTTCGAGTAGCCTCTGATGATGCAAGGCAAGCGCAAGCGCAGGCGCAACAGACTCAAGCAGACCAGATCACTGTACGAGCGCCTTATGGAACTAGCCCAAAAGGCTCGCAGTCGCGCGCTTGAGCTTCCGCCTTGCGCGGAACGGGAGAAATTGCTTCGGCAGGCGCGACAAGCCGATAGGGCCGCCGAGATAGACCAAATGCTTAGCTTAGGCTCGCCGAAATGAGGCAACGGCTGGATCAGTCGCCCGCGTCGGCAGGCGCGGCGTACGGCAGCCCCTCCGCAAGTAGCTAAACGCTGTATCTCGGCAGGTAAGTGCGTCTTTAGCTCGGCATCAGCTGCTTTCTCCCATGCGGTGCGCGCGGCTGCGCCGTCCTGCCCAAGCGCCGTACTCGCGGTTTCAGCGAACACGCCTTTGATGGGTAGTCTCGACTTGCTGCGCCTGATTGCGATGAACGTGCCACCGTTGGTGGACACTAAGAACGCATCGCGCACGTTGAGACTCGCCGAACCGCCGCCTGTCAGCCGATACGTGCTTCCCGTCATGCCGCCTTCTCACTGATGACCAGCATCCGGTAGCCATCGTGTTTAACTTCGTGGAACCACTCCGGCACCTGCCTGCCCGCGGTCGCGAGACAGAGTTCGTATGCCATACGCATGAAGCGAAGATAATATTTGCAGAACCAAAAGGGCCCCAGCCGTCGCCAATAGTTGCGGCCTTTTTTACGGAAAACTCGGCACCGGGCTCGGTTCAAAAGTGGACATAACCAGATTTCGGGCCGGTCTAGGCTACCTCAGCTTGGTCTACCCAAAACTGCCAAGCAACTCCACGGCCCCAGCGAGGTGTGCTGGAGCCGTTTCAAGACGATGGTGCTTCGGTCTATGTTGAATGATTTTGGATGAGCTGAGGCAGCTGGAATGCGACGTTGTTCAAGCTGAGCGGTGGCTGGCGCGGTGCTCACCGGGATCAGTGCCGGGATAGAAGCCGCAGAACCACCCCCACTGCGGGGCAGAATTCGGGACACCGGCGCGGCGGCCGATGACTCCGACACGGACGTCGCCGCTGTAGATCAGCCACGTCTCGTGGTGTGGATCGTCCTTGCTGCGGCGGCGGGTGAGAGGGGGCATGCGACGATCAAAGCGGTGCACGACCTCGCTGGCAAATTATCAATCCTCGTGGATCAGATGGTCGCGAGACCACAGTCAGTCGTAGCTGCGAGAAGATCTGCACTTCTGAAACCAGCGCCGCTTTGGCCATCACGGCAGTTCCTCGATCCAAGCGAGGAGACCGAACGCCGCGACAAACCGATCGAACCAACATGTGTTAAGGGTCAAATTCCTTGATCGCGATCAAACATGCGTCGCGCTACTTGCGCCAGTTGTCGGGCATGAAAGAGCCCGATGAGAAACCATATCAGGTTGAAGAGCAGGAAAGGAACATCGAGTCGTCGCGATCAGCGGAGATGCGCCAAGTCATTGAGGACTACATAAGCGATCTCCGACAGATCATCCGGAAGCTCCGCAACACACTGAACTGACGGTGTGGAGTCTGCTAGCGCCGACGATGCGCCGTCGTCGGCATTGTCCCTTGGTACAATGACCCTGGGGACAATCGTCATCTAGGCTCCCATCATTGGATAACCTCTTGGCGTGGAACCGATTTCTACTTTCCGCGCACAACTGAGGGGGATTCATGTTTGTGCGCATCACGAAGGATCAGACGCCGCGTCCCAGTTCACTCCAAGACCTCGGCATGACAAGCGGTACGAACCCGCAAGTCAGCCTAATTGAATTTACCTACAAGAAGGGGACCGAGATCTACGGCGAGAAAGAACGGGCCGAGTACGTCTACCACGTTAAAAAGGGTGCCGTGCGAACCTACAAACTTCTCTCTGATGGTCGTCGCCAGATCGGCGCATTTCATCTTGTCGGAGACATCTTCGGTCTGGAAAATGGCGGCGCACACCGCTTCACGGCGGAAGCGATCATCGAGACCACGGTTCGACTGATGAAGCGCCAAAGTCTCGAAACGGTGGCCGAGAGCGATGCGGTCGTGACCCATAATCTGCTCCGTATGACCACAAAAAGCCTTGAGCACGCTGAGGATCATATGCTTCTTCTGGGCCGCAAAGATGCAATCGAAAGAGTTGCGGCGTTTCTCCTCGAAATGGACAAGCGACTGAGTGGCGCTGCCAACATAACACTCCCGATGCCACGGCGGGATATTGCCGACTACCTCGGCCTGACCCTCGAAACTGTATCTCGCGCATTGTCACGATTGCATCGAGTGGGAGCCCTCGACTTCGTTGGCAACACGCAACGCGAGGTCAGGCTCCTCGACCGCAAGCGCCTCCTTGGCTTCGACTTGCAGAGTTAGCCGGTCCAAGCCTGCGCCTTGCAGTCGAGCGCCTTACTTAGGGCTCGATGCTGGCCACGACCCCGACGAGTGTTCCCGCGGCGGCCTCGGGGCTGGCGAAGGGGCGTTCGGCGGCGATTTCATGCAGCGGTCTGGCGGTGTGCGGTGTGGATGTGGGCGTCGAGCGTTGGGTTCGTGATACCGCGCCGCAGAAGCAGCGTGCAACCCCTTCTGGACGCTGTGTCGGCAGCGGAAAGTGCCAGCCGGTGCATCGGGTCCTTCCAAAGGGTCCAGTCACGCTGGCGACGCCACGTCTCGAAGTCTGCCTCAGTCCGCGTGGCCGCCAGCTCCTGCCACGCTACTTGGAAGCTCGTGCGGGCTTCCTCCAACGTCTCGGCAATGCCGCTGCGGTGCTCACCGGGATCGATGCCGCGATAGAGTCCGCAGGACTAACTCCACTGCGGGGCCGAGTTCGGGACACCGGCGCGGCGACCGATGACACCGACGCGGACATCGCCGCTGTAGATCAGCCACGTCTCGCGGTGCGGATCATCCTTGCTGCGGCGGCGGGTGAGAGCGGGCATGCCGCGATCAAAGCGGCGTACGAACCCGCTGGCAAATTATCAACCCTTCGTGGATCAGATCGGCGCGAGACCACTGTCAGTCGTGGCTGTGAACAGGTTGCAAGCCGGAGACCGCAGAGAGTGTCCGCTGTGCGTGCCAACCCCGGGCGGAAGTCGAAAAAAATGCCTCGAAGGCGAGCGGAAAAATCGCAATGTCACCGGGTTCCAGCGCTTCCCTGCGCTCTAAGGTCAGAACGAGGCAGATGAGCATTCACCCTGCCGGACTTTCTACTCTCACTGTCCGGCCGGCCTCACTGCCGTTGTCTTGCTCATGGGGCAGGCGATAGGCGATCTCGTTAGGTCGGTCGTGCCCAAAGATGAGCTGGATAGCTTGAAGCAGCAGCAGCACACCACCTGCAAAGCGAAAGGCTTCCAACGACACGTGCAGCGCGCCTAGTAATTGAACGCCGAACAGCGCAAAGCCGAACAAGACGCCGCCGGCAATAACGACAGCCCGAAGCGCCAACCGGACCCGTTCCGGGCGGTGTACGCCACCCGTCAAGCCGCCGAACACCAACGCGGTATCGATGGGCCCGATGGCCACAAAGAGTGTCGTGAACGTGTTACGGCGAAATCGGCGATCGGCATTGGTCTGAACTTGTGCGGCGCCTTCGATCCCTTAACCGTCCAAAGAAACGATTGTTCAAGACGAATTGACGCGCCGCCTGGATGTCGCAAAAAATTTTGCGGGCCCCCTTGAAGGCCATTGTTCGACTCCCAAGTCGTTTGCGCCGGGGGCCGGTTACGGATCCTGTTCGCCGAGAGGCTGAAAGTCTGAGCCAGTGACGGCGGCGCTGCCGATGGACTCTGATCAGGCCGGGCCGGTCCACGAGGATGGCCGGGCGCATCCTCGATAAGGAGAAATGAAAGACATACCAGGAGATCAAGATGAGCAGACGCATGCAATCTCGATCGCAGTGAAAAGGAGTACAAAATGGCACTACGCGATCTCGTTCCGTGGAACAACAGCTCACGCAAACTGGGCGTACCAGCCAGCCGGGCGGGATTTCTTCCCGCCCGCCTTCTTCGAGTGGACGCTTGCCATGAACACTTTGCCCTTATCGGCCAATTCGGCCTTTACTGCTCGTCAACCCGTCCCCGGTCCGATGACGCAGTCGGCATTTTCGGCGGATGTGCAAGCCACAGGCGACGACGAATTGGAGTCGCTGATCCGCCGGGATTACGAGCGGTGCCATCCCGGCGACACACTAGATGATCTCAAGCGGCGGGCCGCGTTTTCAAAGGAGGATAGAGGACTATTGCGAGATTGGATGGCGATAGCAGCGGCCTACAAGAAACGTTGCGCGACTGAATTCAACCGCGGTCGACGAAGTTAAGGGCTCGATACTTTCAGCCCCGCGGCGCGGTCGCTCTCTTGTGGGACGATCAGAATTTTCTGAGGCAGGCGCCAACCAAAGACGCCCCCGCGTCTTTCCGCTGCCTCTGTCGGGCCGCGGTTACCGCGACCAGTAGCAAGGTGTGGCCTGTCGGCGGCAACGTCCCGTTCATCCGCAGATCGGCTTGTCCAAGTGGGTAAACTGCTAGGAGATTCGTCATTGGAACCTGCGGCGGGCAGTAATCATTTATCCGGTATGCGATGGGAGACCAAAGTGCCCCCTTCGGAAGCGCACAAGCTTCGCAGACAAGTCTCTACATTGTCGGAGTTCGGCAAGCGAGCTTTGCGGAGCGATGACATAGATGGTCTCCTGCAAGAGGCAACCAGGCTCGTTTCTGATGCCATCGATGTTGAGCTAGTTAAAGTGCTGGAGCTCGTCCCAGGCGGCGAGAATTTACACGTCCGAGCCGGGGTGAATTGGAACCCCGGCGTGGTGGGGCACGCCACAATACCTGCGCATGAGGGCTCGCCGGCTGGCTATGCCTTGCACACGAACCAGCCTGTGATTACCGAAGATACCGAGAGGGAGGTTCGATTCGCGATTCCCGAGCTGCTGATCGAGCATAACGTCAGGAGCACCGTCAATGTTGTTATTCGCGGCGAGGACGGCCCATTCGGTGTGCTGGAGGTTGACTCGCGGCAGCTCCGGAAATTCGAGCAGGACGATATCGATTTTCTTCAGAACTACGCCAATCTCTTGGCTTCTGCTATCGACCGAGTGAGGATCCAGCGAGAATTGGCGGAGCGGGCGCTCAGGCAGGAAATGCTCGGTCATGAGCTTCAGCATCGGATCAATAACATGCTGACGACTATCCAAGCCGTCGCGCGGAGGACGCGCGCCAAGAGCAAGAGCCTTGATGAGTTCGCAAAAGCTTTTGAGGACCGATTGAGGGCGATTGCGCGCACTCATGCTTTATTGAACCGGACCCATACGAGCAAGATCGATATCCGCGAGGTTCTCTCTCAGGAGCTCTCACTGCACGGCGCTGTCGAGGGCGAGAATCTTAAGCAGCGCGGCCCCAAGATCTTGATTCCGGCAAAACAGGCCGAAGTGTTGTCGATGGCAATACACGAACTTGCCACAAACGCCGTTAAGCACGGCGCCCTATCCGTGGAGAACGGTCAAATTGATATATCGTGGGACGCTCATGATCGAGGCAATGGAAATGAGTTCCAACTTCGCTGGCGGGAGCGGGCAGGCTCCATCGCGCACCAGCCGGCCCGACGAGGCTTCGGTTCAGAGTTTCTCGAGAAATCGATACCACATATGTTGAACGGGCGATTCGAGCGACGGTTTGGCTCCGATGGAATAGAATGCACCGTCTCATTTTTGTTGGACAAGAATGATAAATGAGCGGAGCCGCATTCATCCAGACGACGTTCCTGATCCTGGCGTCCCACGCGCAACTAGATAGGCGTAGTCTTTTCAAACGCCTGCAACAAGCCGAGCGTCTCTCGCGATCAATACCCCACTAAGACAAATCACCAAATCGCACAGGCGACGCTGAAAGCGGTGTTGACCGCCTCCCTGGAAAAACCGGCAGCCCAACGGGCCATAAGGCCGCCGCCATGATCCTCCCCCCACCCGCTCAGTGGGGAAGTTCCTTTGGTGATCGTTAATGAAACCGGCCTCCGGCGGCCTCATCGGACTTGAAGAAAATTTTCGCCCCCTCTTGAAACCAAAAGCGACTTTGCTAATTTTTTTCTCGCCATCGAACGGTGGCGTCCGGGCGCCTGATGGGCCCGGGCAAAAGACGGGCACCGGTCGTGTCCGGTGCCGCTCGTATCCATCTTGCTCTTTGGAGGATTTGGCTATGCGCACTTACGACTTCTCTCCCCTGTGGCGTTCGACCATCGGCTTTGACCGCCTCTTTGACCTCGCAGAACTGGCCAAGCGGGAGGGCGAGGATAATTACCCGCCCTACAACATCGAACGGCTGGCCGACGACCGCTATCAGATCTCGTTGGCAGTTGCGGGTTTTGCGCCCGACGATATCACGATCACGGCTGAACAGAACGTGGTCACCATCGAAGGCAGCAAGTCCGACAAGCCCGAGCGGGACTTCCTCTATCGCGGCATCTCGACCCGCAACTTCAAGCGTCAGTTCAACCTGGCGGACTATGTTCAGGTCAAGAGCGCCGCGTTCGACAATGGCCTGCTTAAGATCGAACTGGTCCGGGAAATCCCGGAAGCCATGAAGCCGCGCCGGATCGCGATCAACGGCGCGGCAGCCGACAACGTCCAGAAACTGGAAGCCAAGGCAGCCTAGGTGCGGCTCTGGCCGGCGCCGCGCGATGCATCGCGCGGCTGCCGCTCATCGTCAATGAAAAGGAGGATACCATGCGGCCGACGACCGCCGACGACAACGTTTTCGACTTCACCGCGCTCCTACATCCAGGTACCGCCTTCGAGCATCCAAAGGATGTGGTGAATCACTCCAGCCTGACAACGGCCGAGAAGAGGGCAATTCTGGCATCGTGGGCCTCGGATGCTTCTGCAATAGCCTCTTGCCCATCCATGCGCTCACCCGTCGGGCTGAAGAAGCCAGTATCGATCGATGAGATCCTCGAAGCTTTGTGCGAACTCGATGGCGGTCCCCGGAATCCTCCCGGAGGCAAACCCTGTCGATTGCGCTCTACCGAACGTGCCATTGCCGCCTGAGGAGGAGGTGGATCATGCTTGAGGTAAACCTGGAACGGCTGCGTGCGCATCAAAGGAATATCGACCGCTATCGCAGGCTGCTCGCAACGCATCTGTCGGACCTTGAACGCTCGTTTATTCAGCGCCGTTTGAGCGAAGAGGAAGCATCGGTGAGAGGACTTCTGCGAGAGACGTTCCCCGACCGTCTCTCCGCGGGACTGCCGAGGATCGACGGACGAAGGGCGCCGCTTGAAGTGGCTGCGCTGCTCCACCCGGCCGACGCATTCGATCATCCCTTGGACGTCGTCGACGATTGCGATCTAACGCCTTACGAGAAGCGGGCAATCCTTTCATCCTGGGCCGCAGATGCCTGCGCCGTTCCCGGACCAAAACGGCCCGTTTCGGATACTGCCGTTAGCTTCGACGATATCCTTGATGCCTTGCACCTTTTGGAATCGGAACCAGAGCCCGCCGCCGATCACAGCGAGGATCCTGGTCGTCACCAGGGGCACGATGGTCCGGACACGCTTTCCATTGATTTCTAAAAAGCTGTCGCGAGGTGGAAATGTATCAAACCGTCTCTCAACCACTGCCATCCGTCGGTAGCGGGCTGACGCACTAAAACGAACTTCGCCAGGCGCTGGCGTCAGCACGGCGCTCGTGATGCAGCCTATCGCCTCGTCACCAGCCATCTGCGTCTCGTTGCGAAGATCGCCATGCGCTACCGGGGCTAGGGCCTGCCGATCGCTGACATCGTTTCCGAGGGGAATATCGGCTTGATGCAAGCGGTGCGGCGCTTTGATCCAGAGCGCGGGATTCGTCTTTCTACCTATGCGATGTGGTGGATAAAGGCGACAATCCAGGAATACGTCCTTCGGTCGTGGTCGCTGGTGAAGATTTCGGCGAATTCTGCCCAAAAGAAATTGTTTTTCAAACTAAGGAGAACCAAGAGCGCTATTTCAGCGCTCGATGACGGCGATTTGCGACCGGATCAGGTCAAGACAATCTCTGAGCGCCTCAAAGTATCTGAGCATGAAGTGGTGAATATGGACCGCCGGCCTGCGTGGCGACGTTTCACTGAATTCACGGACCAATGGCGCCCAAGATGCGGGAGATGCGCTAGAACAACTTGTTGATCCCTCACCTCGCCATGACATCGCGTTCGCTGGGGACGAAGAATTGTCGAAACGGCGCGCCGCGCTGAAGGCTACCATTCAAACTCTCAGTCCCCGCGAAAAGCATATCTTTACCGAGCGCTACTTAACCGAGGGCCCTCCCAAGCTCGATACGCTCGCGATGGAGTATGGCATCTCACCAGAGCGCATCCGTCAAATAGAGCTGCGCGCATTCCAGAAAGTGAAATCCGCGATGCAGCAAGGGGAACCTGCCAAAAGAAGCGCGCAGCCAAACTTGGAGCTACCAGAGCGCTCGGCTGGGATCCGGAAGGCCTCCGGAATGGGTGAAAATGCGAAGAACTCAGTGTGAGTAAATCTAGTCCGCCGTACCCCACTGACCGGACCTCGACGAGGCGCACGGCCACTTCGCTGATGGACCAATCGCAGAGCGATCGGTACGGCCACTGCATCCGACAGTCGTCAAGTCAAGGTTACGTTGCCGGTTTAATCGCTCTAAGGCTGCTTCTCGAACGTTTGCATCGAGCCGACGGATGTGAGCCATGGCTGCGCGGAGCGAGATCACCACTGAGTATGGGGGACGATCTGGTCGCGCGACGAATGGAGCCCACGCGGAGGGCGTAAATCTTGGGGCCTGCTCCGAGCGCCGTCGCGTAGACATGCGTTCCACATTCCGGGCAAAATGCTTGTGGCCTCTTGTTGCCGCTTTCGGCGGTCTTGACGTAGATTTTCGGTTCGCCCGAGAGCAACCTGAAAGCGTCGCGCGAAGGCGTGCACGCGGAATGCAGAGCCGGAGAACGTCTGGAAGTCGGTGCAATTGCAGAGCAGGGTCTTGTCCGGCTCGATCTCGGCCTCAAAGGTGATGTATCCGCAGTGACAACGTCCGTCGATTTTCAACTTAATCGTCCGCAGCGCGTTCGTGCGCAAGCTCATGCTAACCTGCTCATGTTCTCGGTGTGCATGTTTGCGAACCGAATTCGCAAAATCTTTGGACTGCCCTGGGCCCCACGTTCCCACTGACCGGACCTCGACGAGGCGCACCGAGACTTCGAATCATGCGCCGCAGCAACCGGATCTCATTCGATCACCTCGTCGGCGCGGGCGAGCAATGAGGCAGGTATTTCGAGGCCAAGCGCCTTTGCTGCCTTGAGGTTGATCACTAGGTCGAACTTGGTCGGCTGCTCGACCGGCAGATCGGCAGGCTTGGTGCCTCTGAGGATTTTATCGACGTAGTCGCCTGCACGCCGGAGTAGATCGGCTATATCGGCGCCGTATGAAACCAAACCGCCATTGGTGGTGAACAGTCGGAAGAAGTAGAGCGCGGGCAGACGATGCTCCGTTGCCAGCGCGGTAACCCGTGTAACGTGATTAACGGTCAATTCACTGCCAAGCGGAAATATTGCATCGGCGTGCTGGGCTGCTGCCGAGGCAAAGGCAATGTCGAGTTCCTCCACCTTGTCGCCTCCAGTATCAGGAAAGTCACGCCCAGCTTCCGAGCAGTTTCGGGCAACTCCTCGGCTACATTGCCCGGGTTGACCAAGACCGCAATTTTTGAGGCAGCAGGAACCATCTCCCGCAGGATTTGTATCCCATTGCTGGCGATATTTCCCGGAACGAGGGATGCCAGACCCGTTATGTTGCCGCCGGGATGCGACAGGCTTTGGACGAGGCCATGCCGCACGGGGTCGCCCACAGCAAAGAAAACAATCGGAATGCTGGCAGTTGCCGATTTCAGGGCTAGGGCTTCCCGCGCGGTCGGGCCAACGAGCACATCGGGTTTGAGCGCGACAAGCTCGTTCGCGAGAGGCGCTACGCGCTCCTCGTGCCCCTCGGCCGATCGGTAATCAACGATCAGGTTCTTCCCTTCGATCCAACCGTGATCGCGCATGCTGTCCTGCCACACCTTGTAGTTTGGCAAGTACAGGGGCACGGTATCAAGATAACCAATCCGGCGAGGCGACCCCTGTGCCCACGAACGCCGCGGCGAAACAAGAAGTGCCGTAGTGCCTGCTATAACTCCCGCCGTCGCATGTGTCGCTCCCTCAAGGACCACGCTCGTAGGATTGCAGAGTAACACTTTGTGGGACGACCGGAAGCCGCCCAATTCACCCCTCGCGGTCTAGTCTGGCGGAGGCCTACACGGGCCCGGTCGAGGCAGAGCCGCAACGCCGCCGATCCTAGCGATTGGGCATCGCAATCGGGCCATCATGGCCTAGTGGGTCTTCATGTCGCCGACGGACAGGCTCGGCCTCACTCCGAGGGTATTATCGGCATCTACGCCTTGCGGCCGCTTCCCGCCTCTGCGATCTTAACAACGAACAGGCCGAGTCCGCTGGGCCATGGTGATTTCCTTTCGGGTTGCGGTACGAATAATTCGGTGCGGCAGCGATCCACTGCGACGGAAATGGGTTGCTGTGGAAGGACGGTCTGTGCCGCACACTCTCGAGAGGGGCCGATGACCAGCACCGTTTACTCTCCTGACGGGTCGTCGAGAACAGGTTCACCTGCCAAGGCTGCGGCAAAAGATTGCAAGTCAAGGTGCCCGTGAAATCCTTCAAAGAATAACTCTGGCGGCGTCGTGCTGCCGCTCCAGAACCACTTCCCATGGCTGCATGCCGGGCATCTGTCATCCGTTGTCGTAAGGGTTGCCCCGCAACGCCATCTGGATGGCGGCCATGACAATGGCGCCGAGCACACCGCCGATCAGTACACCAGCGGTGAAGCCGCACCAGAAGCTCATCGCTCTAGACCCTGATTGGTGCTCTGCCCTTGGTTCGCCATGGTTTGCCCTGACGTTCGGCGCGGGTGAGCGTTCCACACCGGGATCGTCCGGTGTGCAAGGTCGCCACTTCGTGATGCCGTACATATCCCGATGCCGATATGATGGGGATAGCTTCGTTCAGCGAATATACGGCTGTTCCAGCGGCCTAAAAACTCACCCGCCACGCGTGGTAGAGGTAGCGGACGTGTCGGATGATCGGCCACGTGCTCACCCAGATCTCCGCCGTCCAGGGTGGTGAGGCCGCGTCCCTTCAGCCAGTCATGCCGGCGGCGAGCTCGACGAGCTTGCGCGCTGCGGCTTCCGGGTTGGCGAAGGGACGTTCGGCAGTGAGCTTCACGAAAGAGCCTTAGTGCCGTCGCGCATCGGGAAGACGCTCATCATGATCGGACCCACTGCCGCCCCTCAGGATCGCACTACACTTGCTGCAAGCTTTGCAGATGTCCCGCGGGTACAGTGTTCCGCCCGATCCGTGGGATGTTCGCCATCTGGAACGCTTGCTACCCCAACAGGAGGATGTGTGTTCGGGTATGTTCCACTTGACGTATTCCTAAGCCAGGCCGCTCGCCTCGCTCTATTGCTCGCAGGTCCTCCTCAACGTGCTTCAACGCCGGACGCGGATTGATGCCGGGCGCGGCTTGTAGGCCTCCGAGCAACTGGCGCCGAAGTTCACGCATGTCCTCCAATGCTCGGCGGTTCTTCAAACGTACATAAGCGGAAACGATCAATTCAATGGTGTTCGATGGCATGGGTGCTCCGAAAATACGCTTCCTAAAAAAAGCGCTGTCGGGCTGGAAATACAGATCCCGGCAGCGCGGTATTTTCTAACTGGGCACTGAAATCCCAGTTGATTTTGAATATGCAATGGTCATGCCACAGGTATGTGACGGACCGGTCCTCGCGGGCAAATGAAAAGGGGGGCAAGCTGGGGCCATTCGTCACGCGGGTACCTGACGGGGACCAGGTACTGCGCCGACAACCTGCTTTTGAAGTTCTTCGTTCCTAGTAAGATCAAAGAATAGGTCCCGCTCTCGTGCAGCTCGAGCCAGCCACGCTCAATCGGCTTTGGACAGCGCTGCGCGCCCGTCAGCAGCGATGCGGTACTCAACTTCACCTAAATCAGCGGGTCAGCCCCGACAAGCCAGAGATCGACTAGCCGGGCGACGAGTTCATGATCGAAGAGCGGTGGGCTGATCTAGGATTCGGAAGCCAGCCGTCTCAGGAAATCGCGCTCGATCGCAGTTAGCTCCATTCGTTACTGCGTCAGGTGCACGAGGAAAGCCTCGCAAGCATTCTCGGCTTCGACGAAGGTTTTGAAGGGAGACCCAGCGATTTTGATTGCCGACTTGTTCAGGTGGATGGGGCGCCATGAGGCAATGAAGCCAGGCTGTCCGTGAAGCCCGGGACCGGTACGGCTTTCATTGCTGATCACGAACGAAAATCCGCCGCTGCTCGCCATCCATATTTCGAGCTCGTCCCGCGACGTATCAACGCGAGCAAAGTGCAGGGCCAAATCACCCCCCACATTCTTACTCGTCATAAAGTGTCACGGGTGCAGGCCGGGCGCATTTACCTGCGTGAAGTCCTGACGATCGCACAGAAAGCGCAACCGCCAACGGTTGGCAGGGCACGCACGCCGGTTGACCAGTGACGGAGAGACAGGCCAGCCGGCACGTGCTGGCGGGCCGCTCTCGTGAGGCGGCTGTGCCTCCAATGCCAGCCTCGCTTCCCCGAACCTAGGGCTTCTCCGGAGGCGTCGACGCGATCTTGCCTGTTCCGCCGCACGTCGGGCACGGCCGGTAGAGTATCTTGCGTACCGGATAGGGTGACGTCATCAGGGGCCAGTGCCCGAGCCGAAGCACTCCGGGCAGACTTTGACCTGTTCGCTTATTTCGGTTCTCCGATTCGAGGCGGTATTGCCTCGCGATGGATCGAGCACCGGCGGCGCCTGCTCAACAACGCACGGGGCGCGGGACCCGCCGGTTCACGCTGGTGGGCTGCAAAAAGGCCGCAGCGTCGAATGCCGCTGCGGCCCCGCCGGGTCAAAAAGAATTGGTGAAGTATTTGCCAGCCCCGGTACCCAACAGGCTACCCGCCGACATTTCTGCACCGCAAATCAAATCGGGCGAGTCACTTAATGAACAGGATTAACTATTGCCGTGGAGACATCATTAGGACAACTGCTTTGACTGATCATGGGGAAGAGCTGACGGCTGAACCTTTTGGCTGGCCGACCCAGGCTGGTAGTAGTCCGGAGTGGCGGGAGGGTTGGCTTCCTTTAGCATCGAAAGAAATTCGATCCTGACGGGAGCCCGGGGCCCGTGGAGTGGCTGGCAAGACAAGTCTCTTTTACGACCCTGCCAATCCAGAACTGGATGTTATTTGCACTTGCGGGTCTGATCATCGGTGCAGTGTTCGTCTTGATCGTGCGCGTGATGTCATCGCGGAGCTGAGCTGCAGCGCGCAGACCGGTCCCGAGCAGCCTCACTCCGTCGCCAACTTCGTTTCGATATAGGCGTTCACGGTTTCAGCAAAGGAGCGCTGAACTCCAACCACGGCATTCTGCTGGGCTAGAACGTCCTGCTGGAGAAGTCGGAGACCGCTCTTGCGGGCCATGGCCGGGGTGACCTCCAGATACTCGTTGATAGCCCTTTCAGCCAAGGGAACGGCATTTGGATCTCCCTTAGCTATCAGTCGGCGCAGGATGCCTCGACAGTTATCCAAGTGCGGCATGGGCCGAATATGCAGCCAGATTCGAAGTGAGGACACCCCAGAATTCAGTGATGGTGAATCCTGGGGCGGTTCAGGACCCGAGCGCAAACTGGAGCGGCGGCCTCGAAGGGCCCATGCACCCCAATTATTTCTTCAGGCAATCCCATTTCCCGCGCCATCCGACCCGGTATGCCGGCCGGGGCGCTATTTCCGACGCGACGATCCGACGCGCACCATCGACGAAAGCCGCTTTCGCTCGTCTCGGTCCATTCCTTTGGCTTCGTTGATTTCATTTCGAGATCATCCGCCGGTCCGGCCGGGTCGGTATTGGAAAATTTCCGGTGGCGACCCTTGATGTCAAACGCCATCCGGAACTGCCCCCTCAATTTTCCATGGCGCGCGACACCATTGACGGCTTGGCGCAGGCGAGGGGGATCAGCACATCATCGACGAACTGGAGCATTTCAAAGGGCTCTCCCTGGAGCTGGCGACAGCACCTCGCCCGAGGGCGCCGACTTGCGGTCGTTCGCGATCAACAATCGATTGGGCAGGGCCATAGGCGGCCCAGATTACCGGACAACGGACCCAGACCTGGCTCGCCGTAGCAGCCAGCCGCCCGCCTTGCTCAGCGGTCGTTACTGGCATCACCTCCATCATCAGCGGCCGGCCGGTGAGGCAACCGATCCAGAATTCCAGGACCAGGTCATCTCCAAGTTGGGCGAACTGACTGGTATTGTGTTTTTTTAGTGGACCACAGGTCGGTTTCGGCGCCGGGCACTCCGCCGCCGGCGTCTCCGATGCATTATTCGAGGGCCGCGGCGAGCGAAGCGCAAATCAGTGGCGCGACAGATACAATGCGAGCGACCCGCCACAGCAGCAGCCTCGAAAGCTTCCGACAGCGCGAAATTGTCGTTTGAAATCTATGGGGCCGTTTGGCTGCGATTTGTCGGAAGTGCGCTTAAAAAACCTTGCAAAAGCATCTGACTTCCAAGCTGAATACGAGGGTTCGCCCACTCCGATCTATTGAACGATTTATTCTGCCCAAAACGATATAGACGTCACTCAGTCCCCCTTCGTCCCAGGGGGGATGATTGCTACGGTTGTCCCGAGCCGCCCGCTGCGCCATAGACTTGGCCCGTGGCGTAGCTGGCATCTTCCGCGGCAAGCTGGACGTAGATCGATGCCAACTCCGCCGGCTGGCCGGGACATTGACGCGGATACCGCGCGGGGCGAGCTGCTTTGCGAGCGACTTGACGTAGTTCATCGTTGCCGCCTTGGTTTGCGCGTAGTCGTAGAGATCGGGAGAGGGATCATAGGCCTGCTCGGATGCGGTGCCGATGATGCAAGCCCCCGGTTTCAGGTGCGGCAGCGCCGCCTTGATGATCCAGAACGGCGCGTAGACATTGGTCTTCATCGTGGCATCGAAATCCTCCGACGAGACGTCGAGAATCGAGTTGCGTGCCTGCTGTCGCGCCGCGTTGCAGACGATGATATCGAGTCCACCGAAGCCTTGCACGGCGCGTTCGACCAGCTCTTGCAGAATGCTTCGTTCCGGAGATCTCCGGGGATGGCGAGGGCAACGCGGCCCTCCTTCTTGATCAGTGCGACGACGTCCTGAGCGTCCGGCTCCTCGTTCGGCACGTAGTTGATGGCAACGTCCGCCCCCTCGCGCGCGTAAGCGATGGCCGCTGCACGGCCCATGCCGGAATCGCCGCCGGTGATCAGCGCCTTGCGGCCGGCGAGCCGGCCTGAGCCCTTGTAGCTGATCTCGCCGTGGTCGGGTCGCGGATCCATCTGGCTCGCAAGGCCAGGCCAGGGCTGTGATTGCTTCTTGAAGGGCGGCTTCGGGTAGCGCGATGTCGGGTCGACCGGATCCTGCTCGGGCATGTGCTCGTTTCCTTTCGCCGTTGCTGAAGGCAGCGAAGCCGCGGCAAGACCCGCACACGCCGCGTGAACGACGTGCCTGCGCGATACCGATGACTTACCGCTCATGAGTTCTCTCCGCCGGTTCCAGCTCTCAACGCGCGGAAAGAAGCATCGTTGCTAGGAGTTCGATCGGATGCCGGTCAGCCTGCCGGCATCCGGATGAAGCGGGAAGTCTTACTTGCTGGACTGGCCGACGCTCGGTGCCTTGCCGAGCTCCTGCGCCATGTCGAGATGATGCTTCAGTGCCGGCAGCGTCTTGCCGGCCCAGTTCTTCATCTCAGGATTGTCGCCGCCATTGGCATAACGCTCGAACAGCGATACCGCATCCTTGTGCGCGCTGACCTGATAGGAGTCGTAATCCGAGCTGAAATCCTTGCCCGATGCGGCCTTGAGCTTGTCGAGCTTGCTCTGGTGCGAACTGTCGAGCACGGTCGGAGCCGTGGCTCGAACCTTGCCGCTGTCGACCAGCTGCTTCAACTCGCCCGAGGTCTTGGTGTGATCGGTCACCATCTGTTGGGCGAAGGTCTTCTCCTGCGCGTTACCCTTCTGCTCGGCAAGCTTACTCGATTCGATCTCGAACATGTCGCTGATGGCGACCTCCTTGACGAAATCGGCCGTGGTGGGAGCCACGCCGAGCACCGAGTTCACGCCGGTTTTCTCGCCGACCGATTGCGCGAGCACAGGGCTTGCAAGCAAACAGCAGCCGAGTGCAATTATTGTCCGTTTCATGATTTCTAGTCCCTTTAACTTTAGCCGCAGCTTCATCGCTCAGCACGTTATGCATAGTGCCGACCAACCTTCTGTCGAAGGCGTTGTTCCAAGTCGTAGCGGCCGGAGCGGGCTTGCTCTCGCGCGATCAAAGAAATGGACGGAAGCCATAGCGAAGCGCAAAAGGTAGGTCGTTGGCAGCCTCAACCTTCAAGAGCCGCACATAGGGCCCGCTCTCGTGCATCTCGAGCCTGTAGCGTCCGATCGCGCGTTTCGTCCAAACTTGTCTCCGCTTGCTCTGGCCGCGGAGAGGAATGGCGCGTTGATCTTCTCGATATGGAGGCGGCCCGATCACTTCGCCCAGTGATTGGCGACGCCACCTTTTAGCGGACGAATCGGTAAGTCCGGTGGCGGGTAGGATAGTCTCCGCGACCTGGGTGAATTGCACCTCTCTGTAGGCCGCCGGCCGAGCCAGATGCGCTGCCGGTCGTGCCGCTGGCTCCAGCTCCTGTACCAGTCGTTCCGGCCGATCCAGCGGTGCCTGCTGCCGCCGTGCCTCCCATGCCAGATGATCCGCCAGAACTTGCGCCTGCTCCTGCTGCTGCGCCTGCTCCGACACCTGCTCCTGCTCCTGCGCCTGCTCCGACACCGCCAGTACCTGCACCAGCACCGGCACTACCAGTTCCGCCAGCACTTTGGGCATATGCGAGGCTAATCGGTGCGCCAGCCAACAAGGCCGCGGTCAGAATTGAGAACACCATCTTCGACATTTCAGTTTCCTCGTTTTGCAATGCCCGACCAACCGAGCCCACGAGCAGACGTTCCTACGAATAGGAACGCTCAGCAGCGAGGGCGAGTTGAAGGGTAGCTTCCGCCACTGGATACAGACCGGCTTGGCGCCTCGTTGGCGGCCTCAGCGATCCTCGAAGCTGGGGCCGCTTTCGCGAGATCCGCGAATGGCTTTTCAGCCGAGGAACCAACGCACCTGTCCCTGATTGGCTTTCTATGATTAACGAACCCAAGTCGACCCATATTCAACCCCGGCGCGCGTCTGCCTCGGCGTTGCTTTTATTGGCGTGGCACTGCTCGTAGCGGCGCTTCTTATGGGCATGAATCCATGACGTACGGCCGCCTAGGCCTTGATCCCGGCGCGCCCAACTCCGGGCCGCTGGCCTTCAGCGTGTAGAGGAACGGCGCGTTGATCTTCTCGATGGATGCGTCCGCCTGGACGGACTCGATGCCCCTAGCGATCACGACCAACTTGCGCGCGGCGGCATCGGGGGTGGCGTAGGGTCGTTCTGCGGCGAGCTACATGCGCCCATCATGTCGGCTCTGATCCTCCCCTGAGATGGTGCCACGTCTGCCGCAGGTCATGCAGATGAGCCATCCGAAACCTGGTACCGACAGCCTCTACCCATTAGGTCATAGGCGCTGTCGTTCGTCGCGGATGCCCGCAGGGGTAGCGCCTCGCTGTACGCCCCGAGCAGCCGCTGATATGCTCGCGCGATTGGGACCTTAGATTGCAGTCCGCAAGACAGACTTCGGTGCGAGCCGGCTTTTTGATCGAGGATCGATCCCGCTCGCAGTTTCCACGCTAACGACTTTAACGCTCAACGGCATTTTCAAGCGGCTGCCTCGTCCTCCTCACATCAGGAGATATGCCATGGCTGCATCGGACTGGCGTCTCGAAGGCGAATGGATCAAGAATTGTAATTGCGCGTTTGGCTGCCCCTGCGATTTCAATGCCCGGCTGCTTTTGCAAGGGGCTGGTCGGCATGAGGATCGGCAAAGGCCATTTCGAGGGCACGAGGCTCGATGGTCTCTGTTTCGCGGCCACCGTCGATTTCCCGGGAGCGCTGCACGAAGGCAACGGGAAGATGCAGCCCATCATCGATGAGCGCGCGACGGCTGAGCAGCGCCAGGCGCTGTTTAACATCTTCTCCGGCAAGCATTCGGCCGAGGGCACGATGTTCCAGATCCTGAGCCTGATCGTGACCACCATTCACGATCCGGTCTTCGTGCCGTTCAAGAATGGCCGCGTCGCCAAGCTCATCGCCAAGGGCGTGCTGGAGACGGAGGTCGAACCGATCACGAATCCGGTGACGGGCGCTCCGCATCGCATCCAGGTCGTGATGCCCGAGGGCTTCGAACATCGGGGCGCCGAGGTCGCCTCAGCCAACATCCACTCCACCGGCGCGATCAAGTTCGACACAAGGGGCACGCACAGCTCGCTCGCGACCGTCGTGCAGACGCCGGAAGGTGTTGCCGCCTGACGCGCAGAATTCGCCTCGGATCTGCCGCGCTGCCAGTCAGGTGGGCTCATGAGCGAGCTGCGAGTGCTCGAACACGTGCTGCGTCGCGATCGTCTGGTCGTTGCGGTCGGGCTGATCGCGGTGACGGCGCTGGCATGGGCGTACCTGGCCAGCGGCGCCGGCATGGATACCGAGATGATGGCCGAGATGCCGGACATGGAGCCGATGCCATGGACGCCGGCCTATGCCGCGCTCCTGTTCGTCATGTGGTGGGTGATGATGATCGCGATGATGGTGCCGAGCGCGGCGCCCACCGTCCTGTTGTACGCCGCCGTCAAGCGCAAGGAGGGGGCGCCTGCTGCCGCAACGGAAGCCTGGATCTTTCTCGCCGGCTATCTCTCGGTATGGGCAGGGTTCAGCCTCGTCGCAGTCCTGGCACAATGGCTGCTCGAACGCACTGGGCTCCTGTCGATGGCGATGGCAAGCACCAGCGCAGCGCTCGGCGGCGTCATCCTGTTGGCTGCAGGGCTCTACCAGTTCACACCGCTCAAGACGGCCTGCCTTCGTTACTGCCAGAGCCCGCTATTGTTCCTCAGCCAGCATTGGCGCTCCGGCCCGACCGGGGCCCTCGGCATGGGGCTTCGCCACGGCGTCTATTGTGTCGGCTGCTGCTGGTTTCTGATGGCGTTACTGTTCGTTAGCGGCGTGATGAATTTCGTCTGGATCGTCGCCATTGCCGTCTATGTCGGCTGCCAGAAATTGCTGCGGTTCGGCCCAAGGTTCGGACCAAGGCTCGGTCCAAGACTGAGTCACGCGGCCGGCCTAGCTCTCATGATCTCCGGCGCGATCTTGCTTGCGCGCGGAATGTGAAGTTCGGGAGGATGCGCGGCGTCCTCCCC
>NZ_JBANBA010000137.1:0-21100 GCF_059803475.1 Bradyrhizobium sp. UFLA05-89
CAGTCCTGCCAACTAGACAGACTGAATCACTGGTATCTCTGAGTCGCAACCGCGGCCTTTTTCAACGGAATCGGCCAATTGCGGACGTGCTCCCACCTGCGGGATCGGAACGAACTATTCGCCAAGTAGGGAAATGTTGGATTTACGGCATGCTGTCGGGTGGCATGCACCAGCATTCGCGGGGATGGCCGTTCCGTGGCATTTCCAATCCGTCGTCTGCCTTGGGCGGATTGGTTGCGTCATGATGGCGCGCCCTTGCGTTTGAGAGTTGACTACATTTTCCTTTACCGGCGGCCTATTTTTCGTGCTCAAGGTTTTCGCACCGGGTGACTCCCGAGAAGGAATGGAACTTGCGTTTCTCCTCGAGGATTGCGCGTTCGACATCGAACGACGTTAGCTCTAGCGAACGATTTAGCGGCCGAGATATCGCCACCGGCGTCAAATAAAAACGGTCGCTGCCCTACGCACGACAAAGATGAGATGCTCGGTGCCCTGTGGAAAGCAATTCGGCGAGCGAGACACGAAACATGACGGTCCCACAAGCTTTGATCGAGACTGCAAGCGCCTATGAGGCGCTCTTCGTTCCGGCTCTTTTCCGGCAATGGGCTGCAGTCGTAGCGGATGCCGCGCAAATTAAGTCTGGAGATCGAGTCTTAGATGTCGCGTGCGGCACCGGCGTCCTGGCCCGTGAGGCGGCAGCGCGTGCAGGACAGACCGGCCATGTCGTCGGCATTGACCCACATGCTGGAATGCTGGCAGTGGCACACGGTATTTCGCCCGCAATCGACTGGCAGAACGGCACGGCCGAGGCGCTGCCGTTCCCGAATCGCTCCTTCGACTCCGTCGTCTGTCAGTTCGGGCTCATGTTTTTTGCCGACCGCAACATGGCGGTTCGCGAAATGATGCGCGTGATGGCTCCTGGCGGACGCTGCGCGGTCGCGGTTTGGGACACCCTAGAGAATGCCCCCGCATTCGCTGCTCTTGTGGCCCTGCTCGACCGCATCGCTGGCAACGCCGCTGGCGACGCGCTGCGGGCGCCCTTCGTGCTCGGGGACCGACAAGTGCTCGCCGCGCTCTTTGGCGGCGCAGAAACCGGATCTATCAATGTCACGACCCATCGGGGCACAGCACGGTTTCCGTCCACACATGAGTTCGTAGAGGCGGAGATTAAAGGCTGGTTGCCCGTGATGGGCGTTATTCTGCCCGAGCCAACGATCAACCGCGTCCTGTCAGAAGCGGAGAACGTTCTCGCGCGCTATGCTACGCCGGCGGGTGGCCTGGCCTTCGATGTATTCGCGCATGTAGTCAGCTTAAGGAAGCTCTAGCTGCCTGGGCTTCTGTTAGAATGGGATGGTCCGGCCGTCTCCAGCCCCGCCAGTGCGAGAAGCTGGCAAGGGGTGGAGCACGCCATGTCTCAGAACCTCAACACAGCGTCGCCGTGATCGGCATCGATATCGGCAAGAACTCGTTCCACCTCGTGGGTCACGCGGTGCCATCGTGCTGCGTCAGAAGTGGTCAGGCAGCCAGGTGGAAACACGGCTCGCCAACTTGCCGCCGTGCTTGATCGGTATGGAGGCTTGCGTTGGCGCGCATCACCTCAGTAGCAGGCTCCAAATGCTTTGCCACGACGCTCGCTTGATGCCGGCGAAATACGCGCGCCCCTACTCGAAGGGGCAGAAGAATGACTTCCGAGATGCGGAAGCCATCGCCGAGGCTGTCCAACGCCCGACCATGAAATTCGTCGCGACCAAGACAGCCGACCGGCTCGACCTTCAGGCGCTGCACCGCGTCCGCGATCGATTGGTCGGTCAGCGTACCGGCGTCATCAATCAGATCCGTGCGTTCCTTCTGGAGCGGGGCATCGCCGTACGGCAAGGCCCGCATTCCCTGCGGTCCGAGTTGCCGGATATCCTCGCGACGCGTACCGATGTGCTCTCGCCTCGCATGTTACGCATTATTGAGGATCTGGCGGGCGACTGGCGCCGGCTGGATGCGCGTATCGAGGGGCTGTCTAGCGAGATCGAAACGCTGGCCCGTCAAGATAAGGCCTGCGAGCGACTGATGGCGGTGCCCGGCATTGGCCCGCTTATCTCCAGTGCAATGGTGGCCGCGATCGGCACTGGAGACGTATTCTTGAAAGGCCAGCTGGGGGGCCAAACGGAGATGTCCGATGGATGTGGCAGGCTGGCGCTTCGCGCATGTGAAGAGAACTCTCCGCGTCCGGGCGGTCATTGTCGGCCTACGGAAAGAGGCCGTTTATCTGCCCGGTGGTGGTCGCAATCGGCTCGCTGATCATGATCGGCATCACGCTCTGCAAGGATTGGCCGCAGTGAGGGTGCTCACGTCTTCGCAGCCAACTGCGGCGCGAGAGCGGACGGCCCTTGGACCGCCGCTTTGGGGCCACACCGGAAGCTCGAAGCAACTATGGTTCGGGCAACGGTGGCAAAGCTCCGACCTGATGAAGCATCGCAAAGCGATCCGGCACTCTCCAATGCTTAACTAGCTTTCCGTTCTCAAATCTCGGCATATGGCGATGACGGTTATGCTGATCGGTTTGCCTGAGAGCCGGTATGTTCCGGTCGCTGTGCTTCGGGCCCAGACATTGTTGCCGCTCTCGACGAGGTCTTCAACCGTAAGCGTGAGCCCTTGTATGTCGCCGCGAGCTGTTTGGATCTGATCTTTCAAAAGCTCTGGACCGGGAACATGGCTTGGCCAAGTCTTCGTGCTCAGACAGTTTGGCAGCACAAACTTCATCAGCAAATGGACAGGTCTCCCTGATTGAGCCTCGTTCGACGATGGCGTTGAACAATCGGGCATCCGTGGATCGGGCGACCAGTTGCGCCATTGCCATTGTCGCTCCCGCCGCCAAGCCGATTGCCGCGCCCGAGATAGATGACACAAAATCGCGTCTTGTCGTGTTCGCCCTCATCGCGTTGCGCTCCTGTAGGCAAACTCACCGGCCCATCCAAGCGGATGCAAAAGCTGATAGCAAGCCCGAGAACGGCTTCACAGGTCCGCTATGCCCTTCAGTGCAGAACGTGGCGCCTGCGGCGCAATGCGGGCCGACAACCGCCCGTCAGTGGTCGCAACGCCAGCTACGCTCATAGGGTTTCAATCGTCGCGCTTCCGGGCAACGCCGCCGAGTGCAGACGGTCGATTGAACTTGCGCTTGACGTAGGTCCCGGCAACGGCGACGAGCGCGAGCGTGATGATGGCGGCAACAAAGATGAGTTCGTATGTGTCCATGGTATTCTCCGAGCTGCGGCCCATGGTTATGGCTGATCGGAGTACGCTAAAAAAGTGGGTCGCGGGCTAGTACCGCCCCAATGGGCAATCATGTCACTTGATTTCGTTGATCTGGATCAAGCGCAGCGCCTATACTAGTAAGAAGACCATAGCCCGCACGTTCGGTGTTTGCGCAACAGTAAGCTTGGTGGATCCGCACCACAGCCGACTCTGCGGCCTGCGCTGCAGTTCGGCGCCCTCGGTGCTTCGTTGGGGAGCGGCAGGCGATCACTTTAGCCGCCTACCTCGACTGCGGCCTGGAGAGAACCGATAATCGTCGAAAGCCCCGCGCCCCTTCGCAGCGCCGATCGGCCGACCGTGATAGGCGTCAGGCCGGAAGACCAAGCGAGAGAACGGCTATGCCAAAGGCCTACCTAATCGCTGAGCACATCGTCACCGAGCCCGCTGTGTTTGAGGAGTACCGGGTCAAGGTTGGACCGACGATCGAAAAATATGGTGGGCGATATCTGACTAAGGGCGATGAGCACCGATTTCCCGAAGGTGGTCATTGGGAGCCCGAACGCGTCGTGATCATTGAATTTCCGGATCGGCAATCACTCTACGATTGGTACAACTCACCTGAGTATCAGCCGCTCATTAAGTTGCGGAAAGAAAGCACCAGCGATCTGGATATGTTGATCACGCTTGAGGGGGTCTAGCACGCGGGGCGTCGAAGGCGACAATGGAGCTTTCGCGGAACGGCGCAAGGGCCGGTTGCGGCGCCGACAATTCCTGGCAATACATCCGGTCGATCTTGCGCTGCATTGGTGCATAACAGCCGCATGCGACGCGCTCGAGCCGCGCCCGGTCGATCTCTACAAAGCCGCGCCGGTCGGACGGGATGGCGCCCGCCGCGCGAAGCTTGCTCATCGTCAGCGTCACCGTCGTTCGCCGCACCCCCAGCAATTGGGCAAGCGCCTCCTGCGTCAGCGGAAGCACGTCGTCGGGAACGCGGTCGTGGAGCTGTAGGAGCCAACGCGCCATGCGGCGATCCACCCGATGCAGCGCATTGCAGGCGGCCACGTGCTGGAGCTGCAACAACAGCGCGCGGGCGTGGACCTGCACGACAGTCCTGATGGCTTCGCTCTGCGCATAGGCAGCCCGGAATTTCGCGACGGAAATCAGCGAAGCCGTGCCGGCCACGCGAGCAATCGCGGTCACGGATGAAAGCGACGGGCCCAGCACGGAGAGCGAAGCCAAAGCGCCTTCCCGTCCCATCAACGTGGTTGCGACGGTTTGCCCGTCGGGCATATCGAGCATGAAGGCGATCGCGCCGCTATGGGGAAAATAAACCTGGTCGAGCTGATCGCCCGACCGCACCAAGACGGCGTCGGGTTGGAACGAGACTCTTTGGAAGTGCGGCGCGAGCAAGTCCAAATCTGCCGGCGGCAACGCCGCCAGAAGCCGATTCCCGAGGCTGGTCGAGTTATTTATGGCAGCATCCATGAATGTCATTTCGACCTAAAGCGACGCGCGGCCGCGGTGCAAGTCTCTTTTGAGGTGGATTTTGTGTCTTTGGCAGCATCATTAGGAGAAGCAATTGCAAAATGCGTATGGGTAACACCGTACGGCATGGGATAAGTTCCTAATCCCGGTACGTGGCATATCCCGTGCCAAGCTAGGTCGAATTACGGGCAAGAGGTACAGACTTAGGGGCGCGGCGAAGTAGTCTCTTCACACCCCGTGAAATATTGGAAACTGACTTCACGGAAGATCGATTCAAAGGCCGTGCACCGCGACCGCTCCCAGCGCGAGCACGATGACAGCCAGGAGAGAGAGAGAGAGCAGTCCCTTGCCGCCCATCATTCCAGACATCATGTCGTGCATCATCGCTCACCTCATTCGGCGTGCTCCACAGGCGCATTCGCCCGCGCGGGTAGTTGTGGCTTGCCCGCGTGAGGTAAACGGGAGCCTTTGACCAATCCGAAGATTGCCGGAATCACGATCAACGTGAGCAGGGTCGACGAGACCATGCCGCCGATCATCGGAACGGCGATACGTTGCATGATCTCGGAGCCGGTACCGGTGCTCCACATGATCGGCAGCAGTCCCGCCATGATCGCCACCACGGTCATCATCTTCGGCCGGACGCGCTCGACGGCGCCCTCCATGATCGCTTCGCGGAGATCGGCACGGATAAGCGTCCGTCTTTCGGCGGCGCGGCGTTCCCTGATCTCCACAAGCGCCTGGTTGAGGTAGATCAGCATCACGACGCCGGTTTCGGCGGCGACGCCGGCGAGCGCGATGAAGCCGACGGCAACGGCGACGGAAAGATTGAACCCGAGCCACCACATCAGCCAAAGCCCGCCGACCAGTGCAAATGGCAATGACAGCATGACGATCATCGTCTCGGTGATCGACCTGAAATTGAGGTAGAGCAGCAGGAAGATGATCAGCAGTGTCGCCGGCACGACGATCTTCAGCCGCGCCATGGCCCGTTCGAGGTATTCGTACTGGCCGCTCCAGACGACGTAGTAGCCGGGTGGAAACTGGACGCTGGCTTGCACAGCCCGCTGCGCATCGGCGACGTAGCCGCCGAGGTCGCGATCACGGATGTCGACGTAGATGTACGTCGCCAATTGGCCGTTCTCGGTCCGGATCGTGTTCGGACCCCGTGCGGGCTCGACCTTTGCCACTTCGCCCAGTGGTACGGCTCCGCCGCCCGGCATCGGCACCAGGATGTCGCTGGCGATCTTCTTCGGATTGTCGCGAAGGTCTCGCGGGTACCGCATGTTCACGGTGAACCGCTGTCGCCCCTCCACGGTGGTGGTCACGCTCTGGCCGCCGAGGGCGGCTGCGATCGTGTCCTGCACGTCCTGGACCATGATGCCGTAGCGCGCGAGCGCGACCCGGTCGGGCGCGATTTCGAGGAAGTAGCCGCCGAGACCCCGCTCGGCATAGGCGGACGACGTGCCGGGCACGGCCTTGAGGACCTGCTCGATCCGCTTGGCCAGTTTGTCGATCTCGACGAGATCGGTTCCGATGACCTTGACGCCAACCGGCGTTCTGATGCCGGTCGAGAGCATGTCGATGCGGGCCTTGATCGGCATGGTCCAGGCGTTCGACACACCGGGAAATTGCAGCGCCTTATCCATTTCCGCGACGAGGCCATCGATCGTGAGGCCGGCCCGCCACTGCTCCTTCGGCTTCAGATTGACGACGGTCTCGAACATCTCAGTCGGTGCCGGGTCGGTCGCCGTCGAGGCGCGCCCGGCCTTGCCGTAGACCGACGCCACTTCGGGGAACGAGCGGATGATGCGGTCCTGGGTCTGCATCAGTTCGGCGGCCTTCGTCACCGATATCCCCGGCAAGGTGGTCGGCATGTACAGCAACGTGCCCTCGTTGAGGTTCGGCATGAACTCGGTGCCGAGCTGGCGGGCCGGCCAAATCGTGACGCCGAGCACGACGAGCGCCAGCAGGATGACGAGCGTCTTGGCGCGCAGCACGCCTGCGATCACCGGCCGGTAGATCCAGATCAGGAAGCGGTTGATCGGGTTGCGGTACTCCGGAACGATCCTGCCCCGGACGAAGATCACCATCAGCGCCGGCACTAGAGTGACCGACAACAGCGCCGCCGCCGCCATCGCGAAGGTCTTGGTGTAGGCGAGCGGACTGAACAGCCGGCCTTCCTGGGATTCAAGCGTGAAGATCGGCATGAACGACACGGTGATGATCAGCAGGCTGAAGAACAGCGCCGGCCCGACCTCTGAGGCGGCTTCGATCAGGATGGCGGTGCGCGACTTGCCGGGTTCGGCGCGTTCGAGATGCTTGTGGGCGTTCTCGATCATGACGATGGCGGCATCCACCATGGCGCCGATCGCGATGGCGATGCCGCCGAGGCTCATGATGTTGGAGCCGATGCCAAGCAACTTCATCGCGCCAAACGCCATCAGCACGCCGACCGGCAGCATCAGGATAGCGACCATCGCACTCCGGACGTGCAGCAGGAATACGACGCAGACGAGTGCGACGACGATGCTCTCCTCGACCAGCGTGTGCCGCAGCGTGTCGATGGCCGCATAGATCAGGTTCGAGCGGTCGTAGACGGGGACGATCTCGACCGACTTCGGCAGGCTGGTCGCGATCTCCTTGAAGCGCTTCTTGACGTTCTCGATCACGTCGAGCGCGTTCACGCCGAAGCGTTGCAGCACGATGCCGCTCGCGACTTCACCTTCGCCGTTGAGCTCCGTGATGCCCCGGCGTTCATCCGGGCCGAGCTCGACGCGGGCCACGTCCCGCAGCAGGACGGGTGTCCCGCCGTCGTTCTTGAGAACGATGTTGCCGAGATCGTTGATGCTCTTGAGATAGCCCTTGCCGCGGATGACGTACTCGAATTCGGAGAGCTCGACCGTCCGCCCGCCGACGTCGGCATTGCTAGCCCGGATCGCCTCCCGCATCTTCTGCATGGTGATGCCGAGATCGCGCATCCGCTGCGGGTCGAGGATCACGTTGTACTGCTTGACGAAGCCGCCGACGCTGGCGACCTCGGCGACGCCTTCGGCCTTCGCCAGGGCGAATTTCAGATTCCAGTCCTGGATCGTCCGGGTGTCGGCGAGGTTCAGTTCCTTCGACACCATCGCATATTGGTAGACCCAGCCCACGCCGGTTGCGTCCGGACCTATCGTTGGCGCTACTCCAGCCGGCAGCCGCGACGCCGCGGCGTTCAGGAATTCGAGCACGCGCGAGCGCGCCCAATAGATGTCGGTGCCGTCCTCGAAGATCACGTAGACGAACGAAACCCCGAAGAACGAGAAGCCGCGCACCACCTTCGACTTCGGCACGGTCAGCATGGTCGTCGCGAGGGGATAGGTCACCTGGTCCTCGACGACCTGGGGCGCCTGGCCCGGGTATTCCGTGTAGACGATGACCTGGGTATCGGAGAGATCCGGGATCGCATCGAGCGGGAGGTGGACGAGCGCGTAGATTCCGGCGGCGGCGGCGAAGCCCGTGCCGAACAGCACCAGCAGGAGATTGCGCGCCGACCAGGCGATAAGGCGGGCGATCATGGGCGCGCCCCTGGCTCGGCGGGTTGCGTGCCGGCCTCCGCGAACCCCTTCAACGCCGCCTTAAGATTGCTCTCCGCGTCGATCAGGAAGTTCGCCGAAGTCACGACCATTTCACCTTCGGACACGCCTTGGGTCACCTCGACGAAATCGCCGCCGTGCCGGCCGAGCTTCACTTCGCGCGGCTCGAAGCGGCCCTCGCCCTTGTCGATCAGGACGGCTTGGCGGGTGCCGCTGTCGAGCACTGCGCTCTCGGGAACCGCCAGCACCGGTCCCGGGGTGCCAGTCTCGATTTCGGCATCGATGTACATCTCCGGCCGTAGCAGTTCGTCCGGATTTGGCACCTCCACCCGAACCCGCGCGGTGCGCGTGGCAGCGTTGAGATGCGGATAGATCAGGGCCACCGTGCCGTCGAAGGCCTGGCCGACGAGAGCGCGCGGCCTGATGGTCACCTTTGCCCCGAGCGCGACCTGCGGAAGATCGCGCTCCGCAACGTCGATGAGGACCCAGATCAGGCGGTGGTCGGCGATCCTGAACAGCACGTCGCCGGGCCCCGCCCGCATGCCGGGGACGACGTTGCGCTCGAGGATCTCGCCGTCCTGCGGCGCGAGCCAGGGGATCGAGAGCGAGATTTCCCGGGTGCGTTCGAGTTCCTTGATGGCAGCTTCCGGAGCAGCAAGATTCTCCAGTCGCCGGCGCGCGCCTTTCAGGTCCTTTCCGGTCGCGCCGGCGTTGAAGGCCGAAAGATATTCGGCGGCGGCGCTGGAAAGCGCTGGGCTGTACACGTTCAGAAGCGGCTGCCCCTTGTGGACGTGATCGCCGGTCGTGACGTTGGCGACGCTCTCGACGAAGCCCTCGAAGCGCAGCGCGACGACGGAGACGCGTCTCTCGTCCTCGCGAATGGTACCGGGAGCACGGATCAAGGACGTGACGGGTCGTTTGACGACCGCCTCGGATTTCGCGCCTGTACGCTGTATTTTCCCAGTCGACAGCTTCACCGACCCGTCATCGCTGTCCTCTCCTTCATAGACTGGGATGTAGTCCATTCCCATGGAGTCCTTCTTCGGCACCGGCGAGATGTCCGGCAGGCCCATCGGATTCCGGTAGTATTTGATCTTGCGCTCGGCGCCGGCGGCCTCGGTCTCCGCCGGCGCTTCCTCCGGCTCGTCGAAGCTGACGTCGGCCCTCGCAGGAACGGCTCGGTAATCGCGGCCGTCGGGCGTCTTCTTCGGCGTCAACGAGTACGATGGCTTCCCGTCCGGATCCCGATAATAGATGGTCGCGCTATCGGCGGCAGCTACCGACGAGACAACGGGTTCGAAAGGCATCGCTCGCGGGATCGCACCCGCGAGCAAGCCGACGCCCGCCGCTGCGAGAATCGCAGCGGCTGCGCCCGCGATCACGGCGCGGTTCATTTCTGCGCCGTGACGACGAGTTTGCTTTCGACCGTGCCGGTCTCACCCTGGACCTTGGCCCCGAGCGAGAGCTGCCAGCGTCCTGCCATGCCGAAAGTGGCCTTGAACCGGTAAGTCCCCGGCTCGGCGCCCGGCATGGGCGTCACCTTCGTGACCATCTCTTGCATGCCGTCCGGAGCCATATCCAGGCGAGATGCGAAGATGACGGCATCCGGCACCGGCTTGCCAGTCTTCTTGTTGAGAAGGCGGACGGTGACGATCTTGTCCGCTCCGGCCCGCACCGTCGGCTCGATCAATTGGAATTCGTAATCCTTGATGTCGGCGAACGCGAGCTTCGGCGCCCCCATGATCGAGAGGCCGATCAGCGCAGCGGCGAACGCGCGCGCAGCAGTGGTAGTCTTCATGATGTTCTGTTCCTCGAAACGTCTGATGGACCGCCGAAGCGGCATGTCTCGACGCGCGCGTCCCCTCGGTTCGCGCGTCAACATTCCGGCGCCGCGGCGCCGGTCAGACGATGGTTCGAGGTGGATGATCCGGCGGATGCTCGCCGAGCCCGTCGATCATTAGATCGTCGGGAAGAGCGAATCCGCTGCGCGAAAAAGTGCGCTCAAGCAGCGCGCCGGCGCTATCGGGGCCCGGCATGCTGATCGTCAGCATGCAGAGTGCGATGAACGGGCAGGATCCGCAGTCCTTGGCCTTTTGGTCCTGCTCAACTGGGCAGCACGGCATGTCGTCCGCCATCGCCTGCATCTCGCCAGCGGCCGCGACCTTCTGTAGCGCAGCCATCGCCGGCACCGACAAAGGCGCAGCGAGCAGCCCCGCCGCCACGGTCAGCGCAATCAGCCAGTTGAAGACCTTCCTCGGACCCATGGAGCCTTTTCCCACAGCGCGAGGATTCACGCAAATTGCCAGTTCATCACGATTTCGCCACCGCTACTCATTGGATGGCTGCCTCGACCAGCTCGCGAGGAGATCGAGAGTGCGCGCGACAGCGGACCCGCGATGCAAGCACATTGCGGAACAATGACAAGCACTCTAGCCATCGTCTTGAACGTCCGCACGATCTCACGTAAGTATCTCCGAGGGGACGAGCAGACCCCCCTTGAGACTTCGGTCCAAGCTCTGCGCAGCACGCAACACGTGGAGCTTGCGCATGGACACCGAAAGACACACCTTTCCCCGACGTACCGTCGCCGTCCTCTCGCGAGGGGACGTCGTTGCGCGTCGAGATGCGACCTCGAAAAACGGCCGCTTTGTCGACGTCTTCGACGCACTTGCCGACGTCGGCATCGAGGGTCGCCCCGCGATCTACGACGAGAGCTTCGCGGACGCCGTCCGCGAACAATTGCTCGCGGTCGACGGCGTGCTCGTCTGGGTCAATCCAATCCAGGACGGCCGAAATCGCGCCAATCTCGACGCCCTGCTGCGCTACGTCGCCGCCCGAGGCGTCTGGGTAAGTGCGCGCCCCGATGTCATTCTCAAGATGGGCACCAAGGAGGTACTCTACCGCACCCGCTCGATGGGATGGGGAAGCGATACAGCGCTATATCAAACCGCCGAGGCGATGCGCGCTGAGTTGCCGCCGCGGTTCGCCACAGGTCCCCGCGTTATCAAGCGCAACCGGGGTAACGGAGGCCAAGGCGTCTGGAAGGTCGAGAGGTTGCCAACTTCCCCCAAGATGAGGGTGCTGGACGCGACCAAGGACGCGCCCGAGGAAGTGACGCTGGAAGACTTTGTCAGCCGCTGCGCGGAGTATTTCGAAAATGGCAGCGTGATCGCTCAACCGTTCCAGCCTCGCCTGACCGAAGGCGTCGTGCGCTGCTATATGGCTGGCGATCGCTGCGCCGGCTTCGGCCATCACAAAGTCAAAGCTCTCGTTGACTCGCCGGCCGCTCGTTCCGAGGCCGGGCCGCGGCTCTACACGTCCAATGCCGACCCGCGCTTCCAGCGGCTGCGTCGGTTGATGGAAAACGAGTGGACACCACAACTAACTTCGCTGCTGGATATTGCGCGAGGTGACCTGCCCGCGCTCTGGGACGCCGACTTCATGCTCGGCCCCGTCCAGGCCGATGGGAGCGACAGCTACGTGCTCGGCGAGATCAACGTCAGCTCGGTGCATCCCTACCCGGACGAGGCGCCGGCGGAGATCGCCAGGCGGGTTGCCGATCGGCTGCAGCTTAAGCTGTGACGCATGCTGACGGTCAGCGGGCTCAAGCGCTTGCACATCTCCGTGTCATTCGACTTGCAGGACGGCGAATGCGTCGCCCTGCAAGGGCCTTCCGGGGTCGGGAAGACTCTGCAGCTTCGCTCCATCGCAGACCTCGATCCCAATGAAGGGAAGGTCAAGCTCGACGGAACGCTGAGAGAGGCGATGCCCGCCCCCGCCTGGCGAAAGCGAGTGACCTATCTCGCCGCCGAGCCCGGCTGGTGGTCCGACAACGTTCAAGAGCACTTCACGACCTGGAATGCCCTGCCGCTGGTCACGCGCCTGGGGCTTCCGGACGACTGCGGACCTTGGCCGATCCAAAGGCTTTCGACCGGCGAGCGACAACGTTTGGGGCTTGTGCGGGCGCTCATGCTGCGATCGCGGGTGCTTCTGCTGGACGAGCCAACTTCGGCGCTCGACTCGGCATCCGTCGCGGCCGTGGAATCCCTGATCGCCGAACGCATTGCGAATGGAACGAGCGTCATCTGGAGCACGCATGACAACGCTCAAGCCCGCCGCGTCGGGTCAAGGATATTCGCGATGGGCCCTGATGGTGGCATCGAGGAAAACCGGCCGTGACCTACATCCAGCTTTCGTACGGTGATCTGGCCCTACCCGCGCTTCTTGTCGTCATGGATGGCGCTCTCTCGCTTGTTCTCCGTCTCAAGCTTGAGAAACAACTGGCCATCGCGACCGTGCGCATGGTGGTTCAACTCGTCCTCGTTGGATACGTTCTGACGTTCCTGTTTGCCGCGGTCTCGCCCTTCTGGACCGTCCTTGCGGCCGTCATCATGGTTCTCTTCGCATCTCGGGAAATCGTCGCGCGGCAGAAGCGGCGCCTGCCGGGTATCTGGAGCTACGGCTTGGGCGCCGGATGCACGCTGCTTGCCGCCGGTATCGTCACGATGTTTGCGCTTCTGACGCAGCTCCGTCCGGATCCTTGGTATCATCCGCGCTATTCTCTGCCGTTGCTGGGCATGATCCTGGGCAACACGATGACGGGGATAAGCCTGGGCTTGGACGTGCTGACAAATAGCCTGGTGCGCGAACGAGCCGCTGTGGAAGCCTGTCTTGCACTCGGCGGCACCCGATACCAAGCCTTGCTGCCAGTCATACGGGACGCGTTGAGAAGCGGCTTCATGCCGATCATGAACAGCATGGCAGCGATCGGCCTCGTTTCCCTGCCGGGAATGATGACTGGCCAGATTCTTGCGGGCGTCGAACCGGTTGATGCGGTGAAGTATCAATTGCTGATTATGTTCCTGATCGCTGGCGGCACTGGTTTAGGGACGCTGGCCGCCGTCCTCGGTGGCGCACACCTGCTGACCGATCATCGACACCGGCTCCGCCTCGATCGAATTGCAGCAGAACGGTCAGAATAGCCGGGATACCAATCATTCCGCCGCTCCGTTGCATGCCGTTTCCTACATTGGCTCGCTTGATCACGGTCTGTCTGGCGAACCTCGAGTAGAGCGCTGGCAACACCACAAGCGTCAACAGCGTCGCGGTCAGCAGCCCTCCGATCACGACGGTGGCAAGTGGCTTCTGCACCTCGGCACCCGTCCCTGTGGCAAGCGCCATCGGCACGAAGCCGAGCGAATATGCGCTGGGAAGCCGATCCATTCGGTAGAATGACCAGCGCTAGTCCCCTGCTGGACCCAGCGTAAATTAGTCCGCTGAGGCAGCATTGCGATCTAGGAGCTGGTTTTAGCTTCCAAAACTGCCGAGTGTTTCCGGGATGGGCGGGGGCTCGGCGGAAGCTGCCCGGTAGGAATCAGGAAGCCTTCGCCCTGGCCCGCTCGCGGGCGGCCCGGCGGCGCTGACGACGTTGATCCCAGCCGAGCCGGGTTGAGGCCGGAAGACGAGCCGCTGGCGCGGTAGGTGACGGCTCCGCTCCAGCTGTCTGTCTTTCCGGCTCCGCTTCGGGAGGTCGAGCCTCCATGAGCTCGAGCACCGGGCGTCCCTTCTCGGTGAGACGCCAGCCGCCGTTCAGGCGCTCGACCGTCATTTCACGTCACCCTTCTTCGGTGGTCGGGGGATTTCGCGCACGGCACCAGCATCAATGTTCATTGCAGGGCGCAGATACGCGTTCGATAAAGAACTTCCGCATCAAGCACGCGATCGAGGCGCTCGCGCATGAAAAGCGCCTTATAGTCCAATTGGAAGGCTCCGGAGAAGCCCGTGAACCTTTTCCTGCCCCCGTATGAAAGCCGGTGCAAGCGAGCAGTCTAGTTCGTTACGAGTATCATGCGTTTTCCGTCGATTGCTCCGGACGCCGACCGGCCGCGCTAGTAACGCTGCCCCGCGTGAGAAGCGAGCGCGTCGCCGCCGCCACATCGGCCTGACGCATTAGACTCTCGCCAACCAAGAAGGTCGACATGCCCAGGCGTTTTAGCCTAGCCAGATCGTCTGGGGTGAAAATGCCGCTTTCACCGACGATCAGCCGGTCCTTTGGGATCAGCGGCGCCAGCGCCTCACTGGTGGCGAGAGTGGTTTCAAAAGTGCGGAGATTGCGGTTGTTGACGCCGATCATCGGCGAGCGGAGTTTCAGCGCGCGATCGAGTTCGGCGCGGTCATGGATTTCGATCAAGACGTCCATGTTGAGTGCGAGCGCCGCGTCCTCGATCTCTTTAGCTGCAGTGTCATCGAGCGCGGCCATGATGATCAGGATGCAGTCGGCGCCATGCGCTCGCGCATCGACCACCTGATAGGTGTCAAACATGAAGTCCTTGCGCAGCACCGGCAGATTAGCTGCCGCGCGCGCCGCGACCATGAAATCGACGTGCCCCTGAAACGACGGAGTATCAGTTAGCACCGACAGGCAGGTCGCGCCCCCGGCCTCGTAGGCCTTTGCCAGCGCCGGCGGATCGAAATCGGCGCGGATGAGCCCCTTGGACGGCGAGGCCTTCTTGATCTCGGCGATCAGCGCATGTTCGCCGGCAGCATGACTCTCACGGATCGCCCTGACAAAGCCGCGCGGTGGCTGCGTCGCCTTGGCGCGTGCCTCGATTTCGGAAAGCGGATTCGCGCGTTTGGCCGCGGCGATCTCCTCGCGCTTGTAAGCTTCAATCTTCTTCAAGATGTCTGACATCAGTACCCAGGTTGTCGACGGTACGGTATTCAAAGATCGGCGCTTCGCAGGCCGAGTACAAATCAAGCGTTATTGACGCAAATTCACATCTTAGGCAGTCCGTAATCGTAGCTAATCGTAGGAGCCGATGGGCCGTGACATCGAAGGTGCCATCACAGACGCTCCATTCGCCTTGTTGCTCACAAACCCGCCAATCCCCGGAAGGTAGTGCCCGACAATGCCATGCCGCAGATGGGCATTCCCCCCGAACGCTGCCAGCCACATCGCAGCGCTTTTTTTAACGAAGTAACACATGAGCGACGCCGCGGACCATCAGGCGATATGCTCTCCAATTTGATGTGCATCTGCCACGCCGATCTGGAGCGACGGCTGATTGCAGCGGAGATCCTCTTCGTCGCGGCATGGTTCCCCAACACGGACGGCTGCATTGCACCTCGTCTTGTTCGGTCTATGCGGCGCGCGGCGACAAGGCGCCGTGGCTATGGCGATCAAAACCAATTGCACGACAAGAAACAGCAATCGGTACCGGCTTTCGCCATTGTCAGTCACGGGCCTGCCATATCCGCCAAGACCAAGCGAAAGGCGAACGCGGAGAAGAATCTCGTTCGTTCACAATAGGACGAGTCTCCAAGTGCGGCTTTTCCCTCTCGAATTATTCCGTTAATCGATACTAGGTCTCTCCCAGAGAGCCGGGCCAGAGGAGCGTCACTGCATGACATTCGCAGGGGCTTCACCCTTTATCTTTCCAACGGTGAGCTACCTGTTGCGACGAAGAGCGAGTCCTGTTTCTAGAGCCGCGAGACGCTTTGATTTGGCTAAATGAGCCTCCAGAAGAGCGCGGATCATTCCGGATGTGAGCTGGATCATCCGTACCGGGCAAGTACCAGGAGAACGTGGCCAGGGCTCGACGAATGGAACTTGCTTGAGCGTTGCCCTTTTGCCACCTGCACTCTGCTCCGAATAAGTAATCTGGGGCTTTCGGAGTATTGCTTATGTTCGATGTTTATCTCAGCGACAAACGTGTCCTGCTCGTCGTGAGGAAAGGATTTCCCATACCGCTCAGTGGCACATCGGCTAGATGGCGCAAAAGAAACAAGAAGGTCCCCAAAGTCAGTGACGAGATCGCGTCAACCGTTCAGAAGCAAGGCTACTACATGCGCAAGCTGCGTGACGTTAAGCCTGTGGCACCGGCTTAGTTGCTATCGCTAGGCGCGATCCACGCGCTATTCCGCGTGATCAATCGCTTCGTCGGCACCCTGCCCCCCGATGCCCGGCGTCTTTCCCGCCACATGCGGCTGTCAGCAGATGCGAGAGCTAGCGTCGCGGCGTTCGTCCGCGTATTCGGTCGAAGCCCTGCTTGATCGCTGCGAAGCGCTTGTCGATGAACGGTTCGTGCTCGGTATCGGTGAAAATGTAGGGCCAGTCGTTTTCGATGGCCTCGCGAACCAGTTCGCCTACATAGAGCGGATCAATGCCGTTGTTGATCCGTTCCTGCGATGCCTTGATGAACTCGGCGCGGGGTCCTTCTGTCGGCGGAGGGTTGCCGACAGCCCCAGCAAATCGCTGCGGCACGTTTCGCCGAGAGTTCATGATCTGCGTGCGGATGACGCCCGGACACAGAACGGATACCCCAATCTTCCTCGGCGCGAGCACGTTACGCATCCCCTCGGACAGCCCCACCACTCCATATTTGCTCACATCGTACGCCAGACTTGGTCCCGCAATTAGTCCGGCGACGGACGCTGTAGAAACAACCTGACCTCCTTCGCCGTGCGCTTCGATCAGCGGGCCGAAAATCTCGAAGCCCCAGATCACCGACATCAAGTTGACGCCGAGGACCCAGTTCCAGCCTGCATCAGTCCACTCACCATATGTGCCGCCGCCGCCCACGCCCGCATTGTTGACCAATATATGGATTCTGCCATACCGCGCGATGGTCGCGTCAGCTGCCGCCTGAAGTTCGCCTTTGAGCGAGACGTCAGCTTTCACGCCATCGACGTCGACGTTGGCCCGTGTCTTCAGGTCCGCGACCGCTTTTTTCAGCGCCTCTTCCTCGATATCGCAGAGCATGACCTTCACACCCGCCTGGGACAGCGCGGTCGCGATGCCAAGTCCGATCCCCGAGGCAGCGCCTGTCACGAATGCGGTCTGTCCAGCCAAGTCTCTCATGCGCTTTCCGCCTTGCTTTCACTCAACAAATTCGCGCGGCCAGACTGCGGCGCCGAGTGCCGCAATGAACGCGCGTCGTTTCATGTTCCGCGCCCCTGCGCCCAGCCTAGAAATAACCGATCGCTAATTTCACACTAGCACATTGGAAACCACTGCATAACGATAGACAGGGTCGGTTTTGGGGAGCGCTGGCTCCACGCCGACGATGACCCCTCGGGCTCATGTTCGACCGACTCTGCAGGGGGGGCGGCCGCCGTTCGATGTCTGCTCTCCCCGAAATCGACATACTTACTGGAGGCAACGAGATGACGCGAAGGGCCATGTGTGGACGGCTCCGCGTTGGCAAGAAGGCATCTTGCAGATTGGTCTGAGCAGCCATGTGTTGGGCCTGTTAGTGCGGTACTCATGACCCCTTGGCATAATGGCCTCCGCGGATTAGGTCCCGGTCAAAACCTTGCATTCGATAATGCTGTGGCCCACGTGAGTTGTCATGATCGCCGGATCGACTGGCACAGCACTGCGCGCTTTTCGCCCTCCCAACCGTTAAGTCACACCGGAAGTCCGGCGCCATAGCGGAGCGCGATGGGTTCCCTGTACACTGCCCCCTGGCCATCATGGCAGGATGTTCAAAAGTGGACATTAGGCCGGGAACCTCCGGCACGCTGCGGGCCGTTACGTTTCCATCTATCTCGGGCACGCCGTGAAGAGGGCCAAATACACGCTGAGTGGTTGTCGCGACCTCATCGTCGAGGACGAACACGTTTTAGCAAGTGATCTGGAAGTGGTGCTCAAATCTCAGGGCGTGAGCATCGCACACTAACCCTTGCGCAGACCGGCAATGAGACGAGAACGGCTACAACCGCCGCAAAATGGAAGGCGATGCATGTTTAATCTCTCCTGATCGAGAAGGACAGGTATTTGATCAGCGCGGCCGCTCCCAACGCGAGCACGATCGCAACCAGGACAGAGATCAGCCCCCTGCCGCCTATCGTTCCGGACATCAGATCGTAGATCATCGCTCACCTCATTCGGCGTGCTCCGGAAGCCGTAATTCCGTTACAGCCACATTCGCCCGCTCGGGTAGTTGTGGTCTGCCCGCGTGAGGTAAACGCAAGCCTTTGACCAATCCGGAGATTCGACGGAATCACGGCTGGTGGCATTCCTCGCTACGGCATTACGCGGCGCAGCTTCAATAACGATCGTCTATCAGCTCTATGGCGAGAGGTGATTTCCCTCGCCAGCGTTGCAAGGTCATTCTCATCGGGTGGTGGAGAGTCATCTTTTAAACGGACACGAGCTACCGTGAGGATTCAAGTCCGCAGCCTACGCTCGCAATTGCTGTTCCTACCGCGGTTGCCACTGCGGCCAACTCGTCTGCTGCGCCGATCAATGGCACGTCGATCAAGGCGGCGGTACCGCCGTGACGACGGACGTGCACCATCGGTGGGGCGGGGTTGTCGCACATATAATGCGTACCGGGGCTATCCCGCCTATATTTCGTATTGGGGCCATCCGCCCCTTAATTCGTATTGGAGCTATCCGACCTACTACTATCGCGGCTTCTCTTACGGCTGGTGACTAAGGCTCGTGGTGGCTACGACTGGTGTGACATGGAGCAAACGAGGATGCATGCTGAAATGAACAAGCCTGCGGAGCCCCAGCCGGTCACTCCACGAGATGTCGCATGAGCAATCTAGCGAACTGGCTCTACCTTATCGGATCACTGTGCTTTGTTCTTGGTACAGCGATCAACATGCTTCCAGCTTGAGGAAGACCAACATGTATTTGAGGGAGAAAGCGCTCGCGGCGATCGACATGACGGTCATGGTAGAGGTTCCATGTCCGCTCGAGTGACGGGCGTCGCCGTATCCGAGGCGAGAACCGAGGAGAAATTTATCATGAAGGCGATCGTTGTGACGGACCAGGCTGCGGGAACGGCCGGCATGAAGGTGGTGGAGCGGCCCGAGCCGCAGGCGGCGATAAACGACGTCGTCGTTCAGGTTCATGCGTCGGGATTCACCTCGGGTGAGCTGACATGGCCTTCAACCTGGACCGATCGTCTCGACCGTGACCGGACGCCGACGATTCCTGGCCAGGAGCTGGCGGGTGTGGTCACCGCTCTTGGCTATGGCGCGACCGGGCTGTTGGTGGGACAGCGGGTGTTCGGTCTCTCGGACTCATATCGCGGCGGCACCTTGGCGGAGTACGTAGCCGTGGAGGCACGCAACCTCGCGCCACTTCCCGGCGACGTCGACTTCACGGTGGGTGCGGCCGTGGCGATGCCGGGCCTAACCGCGTGGCAGGGACTGTTCGTGCACGGCCGCCTTCAGGCGGGGCAGAGCGTGCTCGTGCACGGCGCGGCCGGTGCAGTCGGTTCGATGGTGACGCAGCTCGCACGAGAGGCCGGCGCCTACGTCATCGGCACCGGACGCGCTGCCGACCATCAAAAGGCGCTCGACTTCGGCGCTCAGGAGTTCGTCGACCTCGAGAACGACGTTCTCGAAGACGTTGGCGGAGTCCATCTGGTTTTTGATGTCATCGGCGGCGACATGGGAAAGCGGTCCGCAAGCCTGGTTCGGGCCGGAGGAACGCTGGTAACCATCGCCGGGCCGACCGAAGCTCGGCCCGCCGACGGTCTGGCGATCGACTTTGTTCTCGTGCCCGATCGCGCCCAACTGAGTGAGATCGTCGAGCGCGTGCGAGACGGGCGACTACGTACAAACATCGGTAAAATCGCGACCCTCGATGATGCCGTCGCCGCTTTCAATCCGACCAAGCGGATCAGCGGGAAAACGATCATCCGAGTTCGTCCGTGAGGAAACAGCGAAGGCGAGCGGTTCTCCTGTCCCACATGGATTGTCGCGTCTGCGCGCCCGCCGGGCTTGCCCATCCGTCCAACTGGTTCTGAGCTGATCCCCACGATCGTGCTCGGCGTGTAGGGATTCGCTCGATGAGCACACAAGACCAACTGCGGTTATCAAATGTTTCCGGTGCTCGATGCGGCACAGGTCCAGACGGCGCTGCAATTCGCTAGCGGGCCGGAGCTGCAGTTCGCGCCTGGCGAGATCGGTATGACCATGGCCAGCGGGATGCCCCTTCCTGGCTCGTGTTGTCGGGCTCGGTCGACATAACCCGGCGCGACAGACTCGACCGCAAGGCGCCGATCGTCACATTCGGCTCGGGCCAGTTCACCCGCGAGGTCAACCAGCTCGCAGGCCCTCCCACGGTCACGTGCGCCCGCGCCGGGAACAAGGAGCCACTGCGCAACTTTTCGACGCAGCGCACCTGCGCGCGCTGATGATCGGCTCGGCCGAGATCGGCGAGACGATTATGCGCGCGCTGATCTCCGCCTCGTCGGCCTGATCGAGGAAGGCGCCGCGGGTAACAATCATCATCGGAGCGCACGACTTTTCCGCCGTCGTTCGACTGCAGGGCTTCCTCGCGCGCTTGGGCTAACTACCAGTTGCTCGACGCCCGCGGCTACGGCCACGGCCACGCGCTTATAGAATGGTTCGGCGTGACACCCGACGATGGACTTGCCCACCGGCATCTCGGGCGATCTAATGACGAGATGATTATTGCGATATAATTAGGAGTTAAACTTTGGGTGGCTGTTCGATTTGTCCTAGTGATCTAGGACAGCGTCTTTCCCCCGCTGATCCCGTCCGCGAGTACGGGACAACGCATCCGACGGTTGACGACGACTTCGCTGCCCCGCGCAGGCAGTAACGACAGGATAAAACACTAGTGGCGGGGTCGGATTGTAAGGCAAGCGGTCGTTTATTTCGGTGGAGTCAGTACGCCATGGCGCTGCTTTCTACCGCGCGATCCGAGCGATCGGCGTAGATGTAGATCGGACGCGCCGTGCCTTCCACGACCTCGCGGGAGATCACGACCTCTTCCACACCTTCCAGGCCCGGCAGATCGAACA
>NZ_JBANBA010000138.1:0-20848 GCF_059803475.1 Bradyrhizobium sp. UFLA05-89
CAGTCGGTCGATAGTTGCAATAACATCATCGGCCTTCATCTCGCCGCCAGAATGGAACTTCACCCCTTTACGCAACGTGAATGTCCAGATCGTGCCATCCTGATTGGGTTTCCAGCTCGTCGCCAGACCGGGCTTCAGCACGAGGTCAGGTCCATCGACGCAGAGATATTCGCCAACCTGCTGAAACAGCAACACACCCCAATTGGCGTTGCGGATCGGATCAATCGCGGTTTTGGGCGTTTCACTTGCGACTCGGATCGTGGCTCCGGGTTGAACTGCAGCCCTAGCCAGCGACGGCACAGTGCCAAAGCCGGCCGCCAGTGTAACCTGCCCAAGGAAGGGCAGCGACAAGCCAAGAACGCTGCCATGCCGCAAAAACTCGCGGCGATTCACGCGGCCATCGACGTAACCGTCAATTAAATGGTTCTCGATCGGTGTGAGGCCGGCACGAAGAGTATCGAGCAGGCCAACGTTTCGTCTCATGGAAGTTCCTCCTCTTTTCCGAACGTGGATTAGCCACGCTCGGCACATCGCCTCTCACGATGTTAATGCTAGTTCGCGCGCTCCGCCTTGGCGGGCCGATACCGGAACCGCAGAGAGCAACGCCTTAGTGTCAGGATGGATAGGATCGGTGTAGATCAGGGACTCAGCGCAACTAGTCCACCTTGCGCGCGAAACTAATTGGGCGAGTGAGTCACGCACAGATTGAGACCAGCTTCCCTATTCCGAAACATCAGCTACATGCGTGGTCGGGTTCGACGCTGTTGTTCTGTAAATCGCCGTCAAAATGCAGTTGGATTGCACAGCCACATGATCGGGCACCCATAGTCGGCTCGGGGGCAAGCCGCTTTCTCCCATTAGGCGGCGGAGTATGCGACGGCGGCTGATTGTAGATCTAATCATGTCCAGCGCTCTGATGGTACCTCCCATTCCGCCCTCGTCCGCTTATTCTCGGACTCCTGTTCGAAACATATGACACCTAGAAACATCGCGGTTTGCACCAAAATGTAACGGTTGGGCGCAGGCTTTTGGTGAATAAGTCGCCTCGACTGCAGTTTCTCGTCGTCTGACTACCGTGGGCGCTAAGTAGTGGCGGTCGCGGCCGGCATCTCGCAAGACGGCTGGACTGTCATGACGAAATCCGCGCTGAACTAACTTGTGCGGGTAATGATGGAAGGCAGCCCACGCGCCCTGGACGGCCTGTTCCAATACAGCAATTGTATAGGGACCAACCGGACCGCGATGGGTCCCAGTTGTGACCGAGCGCGGCGCTCTTGATATCGCGCTCGATGAGGGCAATGGTCGTTCTTTCACAAGGCGCGCCGAAGCCCGCACTATCCGCGATAACGACTGGCGCGTCATCGAATTCAACAGCGGCGTCTATGCCGCTCCACTGCGGATCGGTGCCGCGAGCGCATAACTTGCGATCGATAGCGTGATTGCGCCGACTTTCGGCATAAACCGTCGAAAAAAGCCGAAAATGATCAGTCGGCAAGTGAACAATCAGCGACAGAAAAACCGGGAGGGACTCGCGATGACAAGAAACGCTTGGATGCTCGATGGTCTTCGCTCCGGCCTCACGCCTCTAGAAAACCACCTTATTGACGGTTACATCGACGGCCACGTAAGCCGTCGAGAGTTCTTGCGGCATGGCAGCTTGCTCGGCTTGTCGTTGCCATTTCTCGGGCGCGTCGCGCTGGCAGCTGGCTTCGGCGGGGCGCCTGCGCTGGCTCGGGCGAACGCCCAACCGGGCACCATAATCCGAGTCGCTTGTGCGATGCCAACCATGGCTATCGACCCAGTGACCAATGGCGCCGAAGGTGGAATATTGATGCTGCAGCAGGTAGGCGAGTTCCTGTGCATCGACGGTCCGGACCTCGTTTTGAAGCCTTGCCTTGCGACAAGCTGGAGACCCAATCAAGACGGCACTGTCTGGACTTTCACTCTACGTAAGGGGGTCAAATTCCATTCCGGTGGCGAGATGAAGGCCGAGGATGTGGTGGCCACTTTTGATCGCCTGGCGGACCCGAAGATTGGCTCCAACGCATTATCTGCACTTAAAGGCTTCCTGGAGAAGGGCGGCACGCGTAAAGTGGAGGACTATACGGTCGAATTCCACCTTGATGCTCCCAACGGTAATTTCCCCTATCTCGTATCCTCGGACAACTATAACGCGATCATCTTACCAGCGTCCTACGCTGGGGATTTCGAGAAGTCCTGGGACGGCACTGGGCCATTCAAAATTGACAAATATACCCCAAAGGTGGGAGCGAGCTTCGTCCCGAACGAGAATTACTGGGGACCAAAGCCGCTACCATCTCGGACCGAGTTCACCTTCTTCGCTGATATCCAGCCGGCAATCTTGGCGCTTCAGGGAGGGCAAGTCGATATCATCAATGCCCTGCCTCCGCTTGCCGGTGTAGCGCTGCTGACCGATCCGACTGTCGATATCATCAGCATCAAGTCGGCAGCGCATCAGGCGGTCCACATGCGCTGCGACATGGAGCCTTTCAGGGACCCGCGCGTACGCCGGGCGGTAGCGCTTTGCCTTGACCGGGAGAAGTTGGTGAAGGGCTTGATGAAGGGGCGCGCAGTGGCCGGCAACGACAGTCCTTTCGCCAACATATACCCCTCAACCGATCCTACAGTGCCGCAACGAAAGCAGGACATTGCTCAGGCGAAAGAGCTCATCAAGGCAGCGGGTATGGAGAAGGGCTTTGAGGTTACGCTCAGTGGAGCACAGTATCTAGAGATTCCAGGCTACGCGCAGCTCATCCAGAGCTGGGGCAAGGAGATCGGCATCAATTTTAAGCTCAACCTCTTAGACTATCACTCTTATATTGGCGATGGGTCGTTCGGCAAGTCGTACTGGCTCGATTCGGTGATGGGAATCACGGCTTGGTTTCATCGCGGTGTGCCTAACGTCTATCTCACCGGGGCGCTAATGAGCGAAGGCCCCTGGAACGCGGCCCACTTCAAGAACCAGCAATTTGACGCGCTAGTCAGGGGCTACATTGCCGAGCTCGACCTTGATGCAAAGCGGGAGGTCTCGGGCAAGATCGAGCGGCTTCTGCTCGACCAATCGCCTCACCTTTATGGATACTTCTACGACCACCTGACCCCAGTGAAAAAAGGAGTTGTCGGAGTGCAGCCTAACGCCATGAAGCAGCTTTTCTTGAGCAACGCCGGGAAAGCATAAGCGGTGCTGCTGGGCTTTCCCCGTTCGGCCGGCTGGCCGGTTCATCAATCGCTTTCCTTTTGGTCGCTCACGAAGTTGCGTGCTGAAACGTTTGATGATCGCGCTTTCGTTTCTGCCCGGCAACATTAGCTGGACTGTCGTGGCCCCTTTGCGGATCAGCAAGTTGTACATCTGGACTACCAGCTTTCCAAACGATCAGGACGCCGCCGACGAATTCGGCAACACGGTCATCGACCAGCCGGCGAGCTCACGATAAGATAAGTGTGGCCGCAGCCATGGATGCCAAGCGCGACGAGGGGTGGTAAAGATAGGTCCTGATCTTCAGATCTTGTTGCGGATGTCCGCCGTCCGTAAATGGGCTGATACCCGAGCTTTGCTACATGCTCTTGCCTGCCTATCGTTCGGACTCTCAGGTCGATTCGCTCGTTGATGAGACAAGGGCTTATCCCCGTTAACGGACCACCGCGACCGGTGTGGACACCTCTACAGTGGTTTCTGCGGGCTCACCTATCTGCTCGGTGCAAACCGTTGCAGGCCAATTCAGTCGGGTCGTAAAGGGGACGCCGATACTCGGCATGGAAGCGCCAAGTATCGTGGAGGTGGGCAATCAGATCTGTTCACCTATCTGCATCTGTTGCCAATCGGAACCGCCTATAAGGGCTATCCTTCGGATTCTGAATGCGCCACAATCGCCTATGAGAGGGCGTTGTCCGCACGCGCCGCTTGCCGGAGGCGGCCAGACGATCGGAGGGTAGCAGGACTGTTGGAGCGCAAATCTGAGATTCCGGCTCGATGGGTTGGTGCCATATCTGATTTATCTTCAAGTAGAGTCTCCCAAGCCCACACTCCAGCTACTCATCAGCTGCCTAGTCCAAGCGAGCGACTTTGTCCCCAGCGCGAGCATCCACAGGCGAGTGAGGAAGCACGTCGACACTTGGCGCGCGGCCTAGTTCTGGATCGAAATCTCAAACAGCACCTCTCGCTGCCCAAGATTGTTCGGTGTGGAGCGGGCCTCGGCTGTCGCCGTTCGATCGAGCAAGGCGTTGATGAAAGTCATCGAGTTCAGCTATTTCCTTGCTCAAATCGTGCGTCGATCGGCTGGTCTTTGCGAAAATTGATGCCGGTTTTTAGTTAGCCTGAAGATCAACCTCTTGTCGAAAAATTCACCGAGGAGCCGATTATGAAATCGCCGCGTCTGAGCCGCGACGCTTCGCCATCGCTGCGGAGGGCGCTTCGTTGCAGCCTTCGGAAGGTAAGCTCCAACTCTACGAGACTTGTCCGGGCCTGAGGCCATGGCTAATCGGGTGCGCGGTCGCGGTTCGCAGTCGGCCCAAGGCGGCTCAGCCGTGATCTTGGCAAGCCGCTCTGACGGGGGCGAGCGCGGCGGTTGCCGAGCCCAAAGTCGCCGAGGCGCGATCATGTCCGGCGGCACTAAAGCGCCGCTGCATGGTATCCACCGAATGGTGGGAGAGAGGTAGCATCAACATGTTCCGCGAATTAGTGAACCGCCTCATGGCTGTGATGGTCGTGACGCGCGAGATGGGTTCTGCCGGCCAAGTGGGAGCGCGCGAGCATATCTTAGGCGCAATCTGCGCGAACTGCGGGCGCGAGACTTCCTGCGGATCATCATGGAGCGCTGAGTCATGAGTCGGGATCCACACTACGACGTTCTCTTTGAGCCCATACGCATCGGCCCGGTGACCGCGCGCAACCGCTTCTATCAGGTGCCGCATTGCAACGGCATGGGCCGTGCTTGGCCTACGCCTATGGCGGTGATGCGAGGTGTAAAAGCCGAGGGCGGTTGGGCAGTGGTCTGCACTGAGCAATGCGACATTCATCCCACAGGCAACAACACCAGGGAAGTCCGGCTGTGGGACGATGAGGACATCCCCTATCTCGCTCGCGCGACCGAGCAGATCCATGCCCACGGCAGCCTCGCTGGCATCCAGCTGGTGCATAACGGCTATCGGGTCCCGAACCTCGAATCGCGAGAGATCCCGCTCGCCCCTTCGGCCCGCCCGGTTTACGGTGTCATGCCGGTCTCGGCGCGGGCCATGGACAAGGCGGATATCCGAGCCTATCGCGGTTGGCACCGCCGCGCCGCTTTGAACGCGCGCAAGGCCGGATTCGACCTCGTCTATGTCTATGCCGGCCATGATCTCTCGCTGCCGATGCATTTTCTCTCGCGCCGCCTCAATCAACGATGCGACGAATATGGCGGCAGGCTTGAGAACCGGGTACGCCTGCTGCGCGAGCTGATTGAGGACACTAGGGAAGCGGTCGGGGATACCTGCGCGGTTGCCGTCCGACTTGCCGTCGATGAGCTGATAGGCCCTGCGGGTCTCACCAGTGAGAACGAGGGCCGTGAGATCGTCGCGCTTCTTGCTGAGCTCCCCGACCTTTGGGACGTCAATGTCAGTACTTGGGAAAACGACAGCGCGACCGCCCGCTTCAAAGAGGAGGGGTATCAAGAGCCTTTTACCGCTTTCGTAAAAACGCTGACCAAGAAGCCGGTGGTCGGTGTCGGCCGCTACACCTCGCCGGACCACATGGCGTCGCTTGTCCGCAAGGGCAGGCTCGACTTCATTGGTGCTGCCCGTCCTTCGATCGCTGACCCGTTCCTGCCGCGCAAGATCGAGGAGGGGCGGCTCGAAGACATCCGCGAATGCATCGGCTGTAATATCTGCGTCTCCGGCGACAAGCTCGGAGCTCCGATGCGCTGTACCCAGAACCCGACGATGGGCGAGGAATGGCGGCGCAGTTGGCATCCAGAGCGGATTCCACCGAAGACTGGCGACGAGCGGATCCTCGTGGTCGGCGCCGGCCCGGCCGGGCTGGAAGCCGCCCGGGCGTTCGGACAACGCGGATACGAGGTCCTGCTGGCTGAAGCGAGGCGCGAGCTAGGCGGGCGTGTGGCGCGCGAGTGCCGGCTTCCCGGCCTTGCGACATGGGGGCGGGTGCGCGATTGGCGCGTCACCCAGCTACACAAGCTAGCGAATGTCGGGATCTATCTCGATAGTCGGCTCGATGCCGAGGCCGTGCTTGCCACCGAATGCTCGGTCGTCGTCCTCGCGACCGGCGCGCGATGGCGGCGCGATGGCGTCGGCCGCCAACATGCGTTCGCTATGCCCGGGCTCGACCGGACGCGGATCTACACGCCGGACGATATCCTGGAGGGCGCGTTGCCCGAGGGGCCGGTCGTTATTTTCGACGACGATCACTATTATATGGGCGGCGTCATCGCCGAGAAGTTGCGGGCGGCAGGGCTGAGCGTGACGCTGATCACGCCCGAGAGCCTCGTCTCGTCCTTCACCCAGTTCACCCTCGAGCAGGCGCAAATCCAGCGACGGCTGATCGAGCTAGGCGTCGTTATCATGACGGCAAAGACCGTCACGGGTTTGGACGCGAACGGGATCGAGACCGCCTGCGTCTATACTGGTCGCACTCAGCATTTGCCGGCGGCGAGTGTTGTGCTCATCACCGCTCAGACCCCGACTGACGAGCTCGAGCAAACACTGAGAGCGCGGCCAGAGGCTGTGACGGCAGCCGGCATCCGAAAGCTTGTCGCGACCGGCGATTGCCTCGCTCCTGGCACGATCGCCGCAGCCGTCTACGCCGGCCACCGCGTTGCGCGTGAGCACGACAGTTCACCGCCTGCTGGCGTCGACTTCAAGCGCGAAAACGTCGCGTTGGCCCCGCTTTTAGGCTCGCGCAACTGAGTGCAGCCGGTTGTGCATTGGAGCCAATCTCCCTTCTCACCTTTAGGGCGGGCCTTGAAGTAGTTTTTGCATTCGGCATCGAGCGTCTTTCACCGCGATTGTTGGCTGCTTTGGCTCAGTATCCTCTTCCTCTTGAGCGTCCAGCTATTTACCAAAAGGTAGCGATCGAAGTCATTTGGCGTGTTGGACCAGGGAGCGTGCGCACACAGAAGCTTCTGCGCCGGTACTGACAAACGGTCCAATCGAGGAGGCTATCACCACACAGCGCTTCATTGTTGAGCGCGAAACGAAGTAAGCCCCCCGGGTCCGGACGGCAAATCTGGCGCAACCCTCGTGGATCAACTCCACGTCAAGGGCGGCTCAGCGGCGACAATTTGGTTGGGCTGGATACCAGTAACTCCAACATCCTGCAGCCAGATCAAACTCTATTCTTGAGAAACCCGCTTCCGAATGTCTCTCCGGATTGCGAGCGTCCACGTGGAGTTTATGACAGTGTTGACTGTCCGAGTTATCGAACGTTTTCAGAAAAGAACTTGGCCGTTCTTACAGAACCTTGCCAGGGTTCATGATACCCAGCGGATCAAGCATAATCTTGATCGACCGCATCACTTCGATCACCGTCCTGTCTTTCACCTTCGGCAGTTCGTCGCGCTTGAGCACCCCGATACCGTGTTCGGCCGAGATCGAGCCGCCCATCCGGAGCACAATTTCGTAGATCAACGCATTCACGTCATCCCAGCGAGCGAGGAAGTGGCCGCGATTACGGCGTCGTCTATGATCTCCTCTTCCACGGCGCGCCCAAGGATCGCTCCCAGCGTTGCGCGGGCATCGTCGCGCGGCGAGGATAATTCCATCAACACGTACCAAGGATGTTTGTCCGACAGCGGATCCCTGACGTCGATGCCGTGGCGGGTCGAGAAATCCACCGCGATTTCAGAGAGCAACTCAAAGCTCGTCAGCGTGCCCCCGGCTTCGCTCTGAGAGATGTTGAGCAGCCTGAGCCCGTGGTCGGGCGATTTCAGCCCGACGAGCGCAGTCTCGATCGCTCGCGGCTTTGGAAAGAGTTTGACCGTCGCAGCCGTGATTATGCCGAGCGTGCCTTCGGCGCCGATGAATAGGTTACGCAGGTCGTAACCGGTATTGTCCTTCTTCAACTTCGATAGCACGTTGAGGACACGCCCATCAGCTAGCACGACCTCAAGCCCTAACGCCATCTCGCGCGCTACCCCGTACGCGAGGGCCGCGGTGCCGCCCGCATTAGTCGAGAGATTGCCGCCAATCGTACAGCTGCCTTCGGCGCCTAGTGACAGCCGGAACAGCCGATCCACTTCGGCGGCTTTTTGCTGGGCCACTTGCAAGACCACGCCGGCCTCGCAGGTCATCGTGTTGGAAGAGATATCGATGTCGCGGATCGTGTCCATGCGGCGCAACGAGACCACGACTTCGCCATTATGCGGAGTCTGACTCGCCGACGAGACCGGTGTTGCCGCCCTGCGGCACCAGCGCGATTCTGTGCTCGGTGGCGAGCTTGCAAATAGCCGAGACCTCGGCCGTCGAGCCGGGGCGTAGCACTAGAGGCGAGCGGCCGTGGTACAGGTTGCGCTGCTCGGTGACGTAAGACTCGATGTCAGCTGCACGCGTGACGGCATATTTGTCACTGACAATCCTCTTGAAACCCCCGATCAACTCCGGCGAGAGTAGAGCTGAGGATGATTGCACGACATTCATGCTGCTTCTTCCTGTTCCTCATTCGGCTCTGAGGTGCTACCTTCCCTGTCGTCGTGCTCGAACGTTACGATTGCGCAAGGAATTGCTCCTCTAACACGCGTGCGGTGCCAAGTTCCAGTCGAATTATCGTGTCGCTGCCGAGAGCGGCATCGAAGTGCAATCTCACAGCAATGCGCAGGCGGCCAAGAAAGGGATTGTTCAAAGGCACTCAGTTCTGTGAAGAACCGACCAGAAGCCTGCTGTTATTTTGAACACGAACTTCAACGACTGCGCTCTCGCAAGCTAGCGAGTTCAAAACTGTTTTTCCGAACCTTCTTCTGGGCTAGCCTACGAAGAACTCGATGCGGAAGCTGTCGCGATCGGCGCGGCTAGGGCCATCTCAGATGCGTCATATCCAAAAGTCTGCTCTCGAGGAGGGTCTCGAAGTTCGTAGTTTGGTGATGAGGAGGATCGTTGCGCATTGACTCGAGAACACGAAGGAGGGTTCTTATGCAAAAACACCTGTGCAGATGCACAGAATGTCGATCATCAGGAAAAAGCGCTGGGTGGACCGAGGCGCACAAGAAACGACCCTGACTGAGGGTGGCTCCCGATCTTTCGATCGAGGATTTGCGTCGACCGCTGGCTCAGAAGGTGGCACGAGGCGCGACCAGGGAGGCGTTGAAGCGCCGGCAAGGTTCGATTGAAGGCCAGCCCTCGGTTGATCCTGGCGTCGACTTCATCAATGAGACTTTGGCCTCGACCGACATGGCGCGCCATTACTATCGCTGCCCGCGCGGCGAGCGCTGAGCTCAGCGTACCGCATGCCCTTAGAAGACCGCGACCTTCGTCGCCGCTCTCACTCGATGATTTTTATGCCAATGCTGGCCAATGTTTTTCCACCTGTGCTGGCGCGGGCTTTAGGTTGCGCTTCAGAAGCCGTACGACCCTATTTAGAGCTAATAGTGTGGAGGGGTGATCACCCAAATTACTTTTGCTGGAACTGTTCCTGGGTTCGCGCAGCGATGTTGCGAGGTGCTCCTGAATGAAAAACTATCACCTTCCTCAAGTTGAAACCTCTTTCCGTCGACCCATAAGTCCAATCGACCTGCGATCAGAATGCCCGCTTCATTGCCGTCATGACTGTACTCCCCACTATCGGCGCCAGGTTCGATGGTGCTCAGAAGCAATTCGAGGGGGCCGGCAAGATTGGGCGATAAGAGCTCTTCTGCGATACCCAGTCCGGTGAATGTCAGCCGTCGCCGATTCGCCTTACGTACGATGATATCCCTCTCACCGGAGGAGGCTTGCGTGTTGCCGTTAAAGAACCAATTCATATGCACGCCAAGAACCTCACTGAGCTTTTTCAATACCCCGATCGGTAGTCTGGACTGGTTTCTTTCGATTTGGCTCAAATAGCCGACCGAAATTCCCGCTCCTTGCGCAACTTGCGTGAGGGTCAGCCTCTTCATTTTGCGAAGTTCACGAATCTGCCCGCCCACGGCAGCCTCTGAATCCATTTTGGACCCGGATTCCGAAGCTGCCCATTCGGCAGCCGCGCGTATCGATCTAATAGCCATCGGGTCGATCGACCTTCAAAGGAAGAAACTGCTCTCGTAATGCTACTTAGGAGCGTTTCCCTACATACAATCAACTATGAGCAACCCTGTGGAACGGCTCTTGGACTTTATAGAGGGCATAACTTTGGAAAAAAATACCCTCACTGTAAAAAAATAATTCACAACGGTGAAAAAAAGTGTAGAAATTTCACGACCAACCAGAGGGCATGAATGTGACGCCTCTTCCAAAGTCGGCTCAAGTCGTCATCGTTGGCGGCGGAATAATGGGTTGCAGTCTCGCGTACCATCTGACCCTTCGTGGTTGGACAGACGTTGTTCTGCTCGAACGAAAGCAGCTTACGTCGGGAACGACGTGGCACGCCGCGGGACTTGTTGGCCAATTAGGCGCAACCCGCAATCTCACGCGATTGGCGCAATATACCACTGAGCTTTACAGTGAGCTCGAGCGCGAGACGGGTCAAAATACGGGATATCGGCAGATTGGATCGCTTGCGATCGCCAACAACAAGGAGCGATTTGAGGAGCTCCGGCGTGGCGCTTCGATGGCCCGATGTTTCGGATTGGAAGTCAACGTCCTGTCCGCAAGGGAAGCGGGTGATCTTTGGCCTTTGATGGCGGCTGAGGATCTTGTTGGCGCGGTATACCTCCCAAAAGACGGTCAGACCAACCCAGTGGATACGACACAGGCGCTAGCAAGGGGGGCGAGGGTTCGTGGCGCGAAGATTTTTGAAAACACAACCGTTACCGATATTCTCATCCAAAACGGTCGTGCGACCGGCGTCCGAACGCCCGCCGGTGAAATAGCAGCCGAATTCGTTGTCAATTGTGCGGGCATGTGGGCGCGCGACCTTGGCGCGAAAGTCGGAACCACAGTGCCGCTTCATGCCGCCGAGCATTTCTATATTGTTACGGAAATGCTCCCCGAAATTAAAAAGCATCTCCCGGTCTTGCGAGATGGTGACGCTTGCACGTACTTCAAAGAAGACGCGGGCAAGCTGTTGGTTGGATGGTTCGAGCCGATCGCAAAGCCGTGGGGTATGCAGGGAATTCCCGAAAGCTTTGAGTTCGACACGCTACCAGACGATCTCGATCATATTGAGCCACTACTTGAAGGGGCAATTCGTCGAGTCCCGATACTGGCAAAGACCGGCATTCAGTTGTTCTTTAATGGCCCGGAGAGCTTCACGCCCGATGACCGCTATATGCTGGGCGAAACGCCGGAGGTGCGAAATCTCTTCGTCGCAGCTGGTTTCAACTCTATCGGTATAAGATCGGCGGGTGGGGCAGGGAAAGTTCTGGCCGACTGGATAGTTGATGGTCATCCGCCAATGGATCTTTGGGACGTCGATGTGCGGAGGGTCATGCCATTCCAATCAAACCGACGGTACCTGAGGGATCGTACGGTCGAGACTCTTGGCCTGCTGTACGCGATGCATTGGCCATTTCGTCAGCCTGAGACAGCAAGGGGCGTTCGGCGTTCCCCTCTGCACGATCGCTTGCTTGCGCGGGGGGCCTGCTTCGGAGAGCTCGCTGGCTGGGAGCGGCCAAATTGGTTCGCTCCAACTGGGTGCGAGGCAAAATACCACTATACCTACGGTCGTCAGAATTGGCTCGAATACTCGGCCGCGGAACACCGGGCTGTGCGAGAATCTGTCGGGCTGTTCGATCAATCATCCTTTGCGAAATTCATCCTTGAGGGTGACGATGCCGAATCCGTTCTGAACAGGATATGTGCGAACAACGTTTCGGTTCCAGTTGGCCGTATGGTCTACACACAATGGCTAAACGAGCGCGGTGGCATAGAAGCAGACCTGACCATCACTCGTGAAGGTTTGAAGCGCTTTCTCATCATTACAGCGGCCGCCACGCAAGTCAGAGACTTCGCTTGGTTGACCCGTCATATTCCCCAGGGTGCTCGAGCGTTCGCCCTCGACGTAAGTTCCGCCTACAGCGTGCTGGGTCTCATGGGCCCAAAATCCAGAGCTCTGCTGGCGAAGCTTACGGACGCTGACCTCTCGAACTCAGAGTTTCCTTTCGCAACCTCTCGGGTGATCGATCTCGGTTATGCCAGGGTTAGAGCAAGCCGTATCACGTACGTCGGGGAGTTGGGGTGGGAACTGTATATTCCTACAGAGTTCGTTCAGGGAGTCTTCGATTCGATAATCGAAGAGGGCGCGGCATTCGACATGCGCCTTGCCGGCTATCACGCAATGAACTCTCTCCGCATGGAGAAGGGGTATCGCCATTGGGGACATGACATTACAGACGAAGATACCCCATTGGAAGCGGGGCTCGGGTTCGCAGTGGCTTGGTCTAAGCCACAACCTTTCATCGGGCACGATGCGTTGCAACGGCAGAGGGAGGTGGGGCCAAGGCGAAGAATGATTCACGTCGCACTGGAAGATCCGACTGTGTTGATATATCACAATGAGCCGATTTGGCTCGAAGGTCAGCTTGTAGGCCGTGTCACCTCCGCGATGTTTGGGCACACGATCGGTACCTGCTTAGGACTGGGTTATATCGAGACGTCACGCAACATCGGCGACACATTCCTTCTCGAAAGCGGGAAATTCGAAGTTGAGGTCGGAGGAGTGCGCGTACCCGCGCGCGCATCGCTGCGTCCATTTTATGATCCTAGCAACAGTCGAGTAAAGGATGTCGCAGAGGGCACTCTCGTCACGCGTGCCGCCTCTTACAATAGCTAAAAGTCATGGTCATCCGACAAAATTCCGTGCTGAGGCTACAATGCTGTGATAGCCCGGTAATCACGCTATGATCGTCCGTGATGACTCGCTGAGCTACAGCTAGGAACAAATTAATTGATGGTGCCTCTCTAGCGGCGAAAATTCATTATGAGCTTCGAGATGCAGTGGAAAATCTTTCTGAGCGGGGCCTTACGCCCGGATTGGCGGTTGTGCTTGTTGGCGATGATCCAGCCAGCTCAGTGTACGTTCGCAACAAGGTACGCCGGTCGATTGAACTTGGCTTCCGATCGTTTCATCACCAAATGCCAAGCACTACGAGCGAATCTGACCTACTGTCATTAATCGACCGTCTAAATTCCGCTCACGATGTGGACGGCATTCTCGTCCAATTGCCGTTGCCCTCGCACATCGATGCGCAAAAAATAACTGCTGCTATCGATCCAGCGAAAGACATCGATGGCTTTCATCCCATGAATGTCGGCAGACTCTCGCTCGGCTCGCCTGCGCTCATCGCTTGCACTCCGCTAGCAGCGCTGTTTCTAGTCAAGAGCGTTCAAGAAGATCTCGCTGGACTCAATGCCGTAATAATGGGGCGTTCCAACATCGTAGGAAAGCCGCTCGCGCAACTTCTTCTTCGAGAAAATTGCACCGTCACAGTAGCGCATTCCAAAACTGAGGATCTCCCTTCTATCTGTCGCTCCGCGGACATCCTTGTGGCCGCGGCAGGGCAGGCAGGCCTGATTCTCGGTGATTGGATCAAACCCGGTGCGATCGTCATTGATGTGGGAATCAATCGCGTGGAAAATGAAGGAAAGCAGCGATTGGTCGGCGATGTCGATTTTGAACCCGCACTCAACGTAGCCGGCGCAATTACCCCCGTCCCAGGTGGAGTGGGTCCAATGACGATCGCATGCCTTCTCCGAAATACTATCATGGCCGCTTGTCGCCGCCGCGGCGTTACTTCGCCTATAGGAGCCGAAGGAACATGGTCGAATCGTAGCAGCGCCGAGATACGGCCGCGCCCCACGCTAGGAATGTGGTATCATGAGATGCTTGTAGAGAGATAGGGTGTGATCAAAGTCGTGGGCGTTCTTGTGCGAGACGTGTCTTCGAACGCTTCGCGAAACCCATCGGACCTGTTGATCACGATTTTGCTGAATCGACTCGACCAATTCGCGTAATTGCGGTCGTGTTGCCGCGTCAAAAAAAGAGTTCGGACAGGAGTGGCAATTGCTTGTCGTGAGTTCGTCCGCATGCGATGGCAAGTGCCACGGGAGTACAAGCAGGATTTCAAAGAAGTAGTGGTAATCTTGGACCTAAGATCGAGGCTTCGGTGCTTGTTGACTGAGACCACGGGAGCTATCGGATCCGGCATGCCGCTTGGGTCGGCAATTCCAGTGCCGAACCCCCTTCGAACGTGACATCCGCAATCACCGTCGGCGCGTCCGTTTGCAGGCTTGCAAGATAATCACCGCCGAAATTCTTGACCGTCCGACTCTGGTCCCAAGCGCTCATTCACTTGCGTCGGAGGACTGCTGGTTGGTGCTTGCATTTCTCGTCGCAAAGCTCCGAATGGATCTCGCAGCGTCAACACCAAGTAGGACCAAGGTCGCGTAGAGTGCCGGCATTATTTGCGATCGGGCCGACGCCGTGGGTGCGCTCAAGAAAATCCGTCATCTCAGCTCAAGAAACATTGCAGCGATCGTCTCACGCGTAAGCGAGCAAATGATCAGCGGCGACAATGAACGGGAGACACACGCAGAAACCCCGCGAGTCTGCGACGCAGATGCTGGCTACGTGAGGCATGTACAGGATGAGCGCAGAACGCGTGACTACGGCCAACCGACCCGAAATGTCACGCTTGCGCCTACGGTCATACAGAAACCTGAGAATCACACAAAGAGCCGGGCTCGCTCGCCGGCGCGCGAAGAAGGGCGTGGCGAATCTGCAGCGCGCTTGCAGGCCCGAGGGAGGAAGCCCGAAAAATGCGGGCACAGTTTGCGCGGATCATGCCGGCCCGACCACCATGAAAATTCACGCGTGCCGAACGTCAGCAGCCAAGTCGGCCAGGCTTACCTGGGAAAGTGGATTGGCGCTTGGTGGCTGACCTGGTCGAACTGCCGCGCGAATGGTCCCCCTCCAGCTGGCTGATCATCCCATGAAGGCTATCGAGCGCAGGATTGATCGCAGTGTTCACCGAGCTGCCTGATTGCCGAGGTGATCAGCGTGGAGTGCTTTTGTCGGCGATGGGTCCAGCGACCTAGCCCGTCGCGTACCATTTGCGTGCAGCTATATACTCCTCGTTGCTATCGTTCTGCAGCCTCTGAGTGCTCATATCGGTCGATCGCTGCGCTCGCTGCTGCATTCTTGCTGCGTCCGTTATCGAAAACACAATCTGGCATAAACCCTCGGATATCACTGATCCGGTGCACAATTTCGGCTTTCCGGGGGGCAAGTTTAATGAAAATCAGCTCTGCTAGACGATAGGATATTTTTTGAAGAATGGGTCTCTCGTCGATCGCAAAGGTTGCGGCTTCGAATGACGCAGAGTTGGGGGGGGCAGTGAGTGTGCCGCGGACGTCCTATGCAGGCGCATCCCTGAGATCTCGTCGCACAACAATTGCTGCAAAATCCGTCAAGTACTTCGCGGTCTGGTTTTACACAGAGGCCCCAGTGCGAGAGCCGGGACGCACGGGAGGAATACGCGATGCCGGGCACTAACAATGCCTTTGTCAGGTTTTCGGGCGTTCAGAAGACGTATGACGGCGAGACACTCGTCGTTAAAAATCTCGACTTGAATATCGCTCAGGGTGAGTTTCTGACGATGTTGGGGCCTTCTGGATCCGGCAAGACGACAACCCTGATGATGCTCGCCGGTTTCGAGGCGCCAACCCGTGGTTCGATCCTGCTGGAAGGGCGCTCGATTGAGAACGTGCCGCCGAACAAGCGTGACATCGGAATGGTCTTCCAAAACTATGCGCTTTTCCCGCACATGACGGTGGAGGAGAATCTTGCTTTCCCGCTCAAGGTCCGCAAGATCCGCAAGGCCGACACCGAGGCCCGAATCAGGCGCGCGCTCGATATGGTTCGGCTCAATGCGTATGCCCAACGGCGGCCCGGGCAGCTTTCCGGCGGCCAGCAGCAGCGCGTCGCGCTCGCCCGTGCGCTCGTCTTTGATCCGAAGCTTGTGTTGATGGACGAGCCGCTTGGCGCGCTCGACAAGCAGCTGCGTGAGCATATGCAGCTCGAGATCAGGCGCATCCACGAGGATCTCGGCGTCACGGTCGTGTATGTGACGCATGACCAGAGCGAGGCGTTGACCATGTCGGACCGCATTGCGGTATTCAACGACGGGGCCATCCAGCAACTCGCTGCGCCTGCGGAACTATACGAGCAGCCGCAGAACGCTTTCGTCGCCCAGTTCATAGGCGAAAACAACCGGCTGCACGGGAACGTCGTGGAGATGAGCGGTGCGACTTGCAAGGTGGAACTTCCAGGTGCCGCTAGTGTGCACGCCCTAGCCGTCAATGTTGAGGCGGTTGGCCGGCCTACCGTGCTGTCGTTGCGTCCGGAGCGGGTGAAGCTGAACCCGGCGCCGGGCTCACTGCCAAATGTCTTCAGCGCTCGGATTACGGAGCTGATATATCTGGGTGACCATGTTCGCACCCGCGTCTCGATGTGTGGCCATGATGATTTCGTGGTCAAGCTTCCAAATTCGGATGATCTAACACAGGTTGAGGTCGGTGCGCTGATCACTATCGGCTGGAAAACTGAGGATTGTCGGGCGCTGGACGCGTCCTGACCTCGACCGAGGTCGACGCCAGCAAGCGGTTGGTCCTTGGCAACGCCGCCTCCGTCTGGAAGCGGCATAGAGGGGAGAGTGTGGAATGATCATGAAGTCATTGATGATCCCGGGGGCCCTAATTGCGCTGGGCCTGGGAGCGCTGCTTGCACCGGCAAAGCCAGCCTTTGCGGGCGATCAGCTCACAATCGTCTCCTTTGGTGGCGCCTATCAGAACGCCGAGCGAAAGGCCTACTATGAGCCTTACGCAAAACAGAACGGCGTCAAGATCACCGAGGATGAGTATAGTGCCGAGATCGCGAAGGTGCGCGCGATGGTCGAGTCCAAAACGGTGAGCTGGGACATTGTCCATGCCGATTCGGGCCAAGCTGCGCAAATGTGCGCCGAGGGTCTAACTGAGGTGATCGACTGGAAGAAGCTGGGACTAGACCGCGCCAAGTTCACGGACAGCGACAAGAATGACTGCGGCGTGCCGAACAATGCCTATAGTTATGTCGTCGCCTACGACCAGGATAAGTTGCCGAGCGGCCCGAAGACGATCGCCGACCTGTTTGACCTGCAGAAATTTCCCGGCAAACGTGGACTATTCAAAAGTCCTTGGGGCATTTTCGAATGGGCGCTGATCGCCGACGGCGTGCCCATCAAGGACGTCTACAACGTGCTCCGCACGCCTGCAGGGGTCGATCGCGCCTTCAAAAAGCTCGACACGATCAAGAAGGACGTCATCTGGTTCACGACCAACGCCAACGGGCCACAGCTTCTCGCCGATGGTCAGGTCGTCATGGTAGCGGCGACGAGCGGCCGAATACTTGACGCTAACAAGAACTCCGGCAAGCGTTTCGGGATGATGTGGGACGCCGCGGAAATATCTATAACCCTCTGGACGATTCCGAAGGGTGCTCCAAGGCGAGATGAGGCGTATAAATTCATCGCCTTTGCCGCTACGCCTGCAGCACAGGCTGATCTCACTCGCTACATCGCTTACGGACCCGCGAATAGAGACGCGATCGCGTTGATCGATCCAGCCATCCTGCCCAACCTTGCTACTGCACCTGACAACATGCGCAATGCGCTGGTAATCGACCCTATCTTCTGGTCTGACAAAGGCGATGAGCTGCGCGCGCGCTTTACCGCTTGGGTATCGAAATAGCGGTCGTGAAAGGGAAGAGGGCGGACGGGAAACAGTCCTCCTCCCACTCTAAAAGATAGACTGAGAGAGAAGTCGATGGCGATGATGGCCGTTCAAATTGCTGGTCGCGATGGCATTCCGCTGCGGATCAAATTGCGGCAGGTCGAGCGGCGGCGTAGATTAAGGGCCTTCACGCTCGTGTTGCCACTTCTCCTCTTTATCCTGATTACGTTCGCTCTACCGATCGGCCGAATGGTATTCAACGCGGTCCATGACACTACGCTGTTGACGCTCATGCCGCGAACCATGGCCGCGCTGAGCGCTTGGACCGGCAAGGACCTGCCGGACGAAATTGCATATGAGGCGCTTGCGAGCGACTTGAAGGAGTCCTGGACTCAGAGGACCGCCGCCCGGGTGGGTACGAGGATAAACTATGAACTGCCCGGGGCCGGTAGCGTAGTGACGTCGACTGCTCGCAAGGCGAACGCACTTTCCTCCGGCCCCTACAAGGCGGCGCTGATCGAGATCGATCCGCTGTGGGGGCAACACGACCTCTGGAGTCTGCTGAAGCGCGGAAGTTCGCCCTACACGGCCTTTTACCTGTTGCGTTCAGTCGATTACCAGTACGGGCCCGACAACAAGATCGTCGCTACGCCGCCCGAGAGTGCAATTTTCCGCCACGCGTTCTTGCGAACGCTTGGAATCAGCATCAGTGTGACCGCTGCAACTCTACTGCTAGGCTTCCCGGTGGCCTATCTTCTGGCAACACTAACTCCCAGGACCAGCAATCTGTTGATGATCCTGGTCGTGCTGCCATTCTGGACATCGGTGCTGGTGCGCACCACCGCCTGGGTCGTGCTCCTGCAGGAGCGCGGAGTCGTGAACGATCTGTTGATGACGCTGCATATCATATCGCAACCAGCCGAGCTAATCTTCAACCGTACCGGGACACTATTAGCAATGACCCATATCCAGCTGCCCTTCACGCTGCTACCAATCTATAGCGTGATGAGGACGATCTCGCCTAGCCTTGTCACCGCCGCTCGTTCTCTTGGCGCTGGACCTTTTTACGCGTTCTGGAAGGTATACTTTCCACTTACGCTGCCTGGAATCGCCGCCGGCTGTCTACTGACCTTCATTCTGTGCCTGGGCTACTACATAACTCCTGCACTCGTTGGCGGGCCGGCCGACCAAATGATTAGCTACTTCATCGCCCGATACATGAACGAGGAGCTCAACTGGGGTATGGCGTCGGCTCTAGGCGCGATCCTGCTCAGCGCGACGCTTCTGGTCTACTTTGTCTTCAGTAAAATCGTTGGCATTGATCGGATCGGGACGGCATGAGAACGAAAGACACTTCCACCTATGCCTCTCCGATTGTGAAGGGTTGGTACTACCTGCACCGGCTGATCTGCGGGGCAGTGCTGTTGTTTCTGATTGCACCAATCCTCGTGATCGTCCCGCTCTCGTTCAATTCCGTATCGTTCTTCACGTACCCGATTTCGGGGTTGTCCTTGCGCTGGTATCAGGAGTTCTTCCTCACCGCGCGATGGCAGGGCGCGCTGCACAATTCAATCTTCGTGGCGGCGTCGGTCACACTATTGTCGACCTTACTGGGTACGCTAGCCGCCCTCGGGCTCAGCCGGCCGAACTTCCCTTGCCGAACTGCGGTGATGGCCCTACTGATCTCGCCCATAATCGTACCCGGAGTGATCACGGCAGCCGGGGTGTATTTCTTTTATGCCGATCTTGGGCTGCTCAACACCTATACCGGACTAATCCTCGCGCACACGGCGCTGGCCACGCCTTTCGTGGTCATCACGGTGACGGCAACTCTGACGGGTTTCGACCATTCTGTGACTCGAGCAGCTGCCGGTCTCGGTGCCTCGCCGATTACGGTTTTCATCAAGGTCACTATGCCGCTCATACTTCCGGGAATGATCTCGGGCTCCCTCTTCGCCTTTCTGACTTCCTTCGACGAGGTGCTGATCGCTCTCTTCGTTGCAGGTGCCGAGCGGCGTACCCTGCCGAGGGTTATGTTCTCTGGCATTCGCGAGGAGATCAGTCCTACCATAGTTGCGGCCGCGACAGTGCTGATACTGTTCTCAATCACCACGCTCGCGACGATCGAGTTGCTGCGGCGACGGTCCGAGCGACTGCGCGGCATCCGCACCGCCTGATGGCCCCGCCTGATGTGTGAGATCCACGCCATCTCAGTAGAGCGCCATGCCGTCGCGCGACCGCATTGGCTTCGGAGAATAACCGAAAGATCGATGCTTGGCTGCGGCTAATCATTGTCCTGCCAACGTGCCCTCACAACGAGGGCTAGTGTGGTCAACCCTCAATGTCGCAGATCGAAACCGGCAGATCACCCGTGGAGAATCAGGTTGGACAGTGCGTTCATGCCAATGCAAAAATCGCGTGCTGCCGATCCACAATATCCGTCAATCAGGGCTGTTGGAGCTGCGGAATGGGTTATGGATCTTCCATTTTAGGCGATGTGGGTGTGCTGCATGGTGCCGCTATTCGATAGGCTTTCGTGGGCTCATCGATGTTTCCAGCCAGAATGGTCTAGCCGAATCTGACACACACGCCGGGATGCGTGAGAAGAGGAGGAATTCCGGCCCATTATCGTGACGAGCGGCGGCTTTGGACAGTAACGAAAGTACTTCCTATGTCCGCCGTCTGTGGTGAGCAGAAACGACGCACCTGCATGTCTCGAATTGTTGGCGGTGGCGGCGAGAATGACAGGTCGCTGGATACAGTGCGTTGTCACCTTTATTTGCTTTGAGGCTGGAGTCTCGGCGACCAAAGCATTCGCCTGTACAGGATATAAACGCACATCCCCCCCCTTGGGACGCGCCTAGTCGTTGGGCACGTCCTCTAGCCATAACGCACTGCGACACACTCGGCCCTGGCATCTGATGGCATGTGTCGATGGAATCGCAGGAACGCTGAATGATGCGACGGGATACTGCATTCGAGGTGACTTATTCGTCAGAAATCC